>USSH01000024.1 GCA_900557435.1 uncultured Coprococcus sp.
GTAGTAAAACTGTACACAGCCAGTATCAGTATAGGCATATATATGAGAAGAAGCATAATGCATATAAATATAATCTTAGACCATTTCTTCATTATAACAACGCACCTCCTCTGCTTCCGCCGTCGTCATCCGTGTACTTGTTTGTCACAAGTGTGAACACAAGTATTATCACAAGAAGGACGAGTGCTATCATGGAACCGCCGTTCCAGTTGTATGCTGAGAAGTAGCTTCCTATCAGACTACCCATGATGTATGTGCTGTTGTAAAGCATGTCAAGCACAACATAGTTAGTCATAGATGGCAAAAATACCATAACTATTCCGCTTACGATTCCCGGAACGGTGAGCGGAAGTGTGACCTTGACAAATGTCTGGAAGCTATTTGCCCCAAGATCCACAGCGGCCTCCATAAGGCTGCCGTCAAGCTTCAATATGGTTGTGTATATAGGAAGTATCATAAATGGCAGGAAATCATATGTCATTCCTATAACCGAATTGAGAAACGGGTGGAATGCCAGATTGCCCTCTATAACCGTGAGTACCTCCTTGAGTGCTGTGATCCTCAGTGTGAAGTTGATCCACATCGGGAGCACGAACATCATGACAATTACCGATTTCCTTTTCATCTCACTTCTCGCAAGTATATATGCGATCGGATATGCCAGCAGCAGACACACCAGAGTAGTCACTATGGCAAGCAAAAAGCTGTATGCCAGAGTACCTATGGTGTTCGGGCTGGTAAAGAATCCCGTCAGATTGTCAAATGTAAACCTGCCCTCGCCGTTGGTGAAGGCATAATAAATAATTACAAACAGTGGTGCAACTACAAAGCATATGAGAAATAATGCGTATGGGATGCCCAGCTGTTTTCTTGAAAAACGTAAGCCGTTCATGTTCATCCCTCCATCTATCTCTTAAGTGAAAACTTCATCTTGTCCTCTGGAATTATCAGGCTGACTCTGTCCTCCATGTTCCACAGGTACTCGTCATCCACGATAAAGTCCTCCTCATTGTCAGTTCTCACCACATAGCTGTAGTGGTCTCCCTTGTATATAAGATTGATGATATGTCCGCAGAGTATACCAGCTTCCTCGTCATCACTCATGTCGATATCCTCTGGAAGTATAGATACTATTACCTTGATCTTCTCACGGTCTATCGCCTCACCATTTGCATCCACCAACACGCCATCATTCATGGCTGAACCCGGAACAATCTCCGTGAGGTCGCATGATACCTTACCGTCAAATACGCCGAGGGCATAATTTCTATTGACTGAGCTCTCTATCTTGTTGATTGCAGTCTCTGATATCATGATGTGGATTCCATCAGGTTCAACATTGAGACCAACCTTGTCTCCTACCTTGGCGGACTTTGTGGTCTGAATAACTATCTCATTCCTTCCGGACTCAACAGTGATCTCATAGTGTACACCTTTGAACACGACAGATGTCACAACGCCCTTTACAGCGCCCTGTTCAGGTGTAGTGATCATCACATCCTCCGGTCTTACTACGGCATCCACCTTTGTTCCAATCTCCACGTCATCCAGACAGACAAATTCTGCACCACAGAATCTTACCTTTAACTTGCCCGTCATGATTCCGTTGAAGATGTTGCTCTCGCCTATGAAATCCGCAACAAATGCGTTCTTTGGCTCATTATATATATCTTCAGGAGTTCCTATCTGCTGTATCTCACCCTCGCTCATGACAACTATCTTGTCTGACATGGTGAGTGCTTCCTCCTGGTCGTGTGTTACATAGATAAAAGTGATTCCCAGCCTGTCATGCATTCCCTTGAGCTCTATCTGCATCTCTTTTCTCATCTTGAGATCCAGCGCGCCAAGAGGCTCATCAAGGAGAAGTATCTCCGGCTCATTGACAAGAGCTCTCGCTATAGCTATTCTCTGCTGCTGTCCACCCGAAAGCGTAGCAACTTTTCTGTCCTCAAAGCCCTCAAGGTCAACCATCTCAAGGACCTTCTTGACCTTCTTCACGATTTCTGCCTTAGGAAGCTTCTTGAGCTTGAGGCCAAATGCTATGTTGTCAAAGATATTCAGATGTGGGAACAGCGCATACCTCTGAAAGACCGTGTTGATAGGTCTCTTATTTGGTGGAAGCTTGCTGATATCCTGTCCATTCAGTAATATCTCTCCTGAAGTAGGAATCTCGAATCCTGCTATCATTCTAAGTGTCGTGGTTTTTCCGCAGCCTGAAGGGCCTAAGAACGTGACGAACTCGCCTCTCTTCACTTCGAGGTTAAAGCCGTCAACTGCTGTGAATCCATTGTCATAGGTCTTGACAATGTTTTTCAATTCAATGATATTGTTGGAATTATTGTTGTTTTTTTCCATTTATTTCCTCCTTAAGTATCGTGACATACTCCGTCACTTACTTACAGTGCCCCAACAAAGCGCATTTGTCATCTGCCATTCCAAATGGACGACAAGAGCGACCGCCCCGCCGTCAGCGGACAACAAATCCACGCTCCATGTATCACTGCTGTATATCTCACCAGCCCGGGGAGCAAATAACGAAAAGCCTATCTGATAGCTCTCCTCGCATGAGTACAACTTTATCTTGTTCTCATACTGTCGGGGAATCAAAAACATGTTAAGAAAAAACCCCTTTATTATAACCGGGTGATGGCATGGATAACGGTTAGTAGCCCTATCCACCTGCCTCTCCATGTCGAGATACATTTTAAGGCATGGTCTCCAGGGTAAAATAGCTAACAGACTTCCTATTTTTCCCGAAATCCATGAAGATCATCCTGCATTTTATGCAGAAAAATCGACCTTGTCTCCAAACATTCCGCATATTCGCGGCTGCATCCCTGCAATTTGAAACAAAGTCGATTTATTCTAACATATAATCATTGGTAATGATATATATTTTCATTTAATTCTTTAACAAAACAGGTCGTTACCTGTTATTTCATTCTGAATAATACCGGAATGACTATTCTTTGTCAGTCCGGCTACAGACAAGAATGTAAGATGTACTGCTTTTTTGCATTTAGTCTCGTTCACAAAAGCATATATCTTGTTTCTGAGATTATCCTCAAATGCTGCATCTATGGCATACTTTGTCATAGTATACTTTATTTCACATACATTGACTACTCCATCTTTTCTATCTATTATCAAGTCTATCTGAGCACCAGGGTTTGATGCCATACTTCTCCAGGCGTATTCATTTGTCTCAACACCAGCAATCCCCAATGTCTTCTTAATCTGATTTACGTGTATAAGACATACCATCTCAAATGCATTTCCAGCCCATGAATAATATCCTGGTGTATTTATATAACTCATCCAGCTATCATATTCTCTGTTCTTTATAAACTTATAGCAGAACATCATAAATGGATCTATAAGCTGAAAATATACTCCATTCTTTTCTTTCATATAATTTTTGTATTTTCTTATAAAGCCACACTGTTCAAGCTCATTCAGTGCTTTTGTAAGCGGAGCTCCATCCCCTATCTGTGATATTCTGGCAAGTTCTGTCCTCAGCATACCACCTTTTTTCGTCGATAGGGCAGTAAGTATCGCCGCATGACGTTCACACTTCTTAAATAAAGAGCCAAGAAGCCTGTCGTATTCATAGTACAACTGACCTGTCTGTTTAAACAAAAGCTCTTCAATATTCTGTGCCAGACTAAGTCTCCTGTCAAAGCAATTCAAATAATATGGAATTCCTCCAAACACCATGTAGCTCTCAATCACCTGCTGTGAAGTTAACGACATCCCATTTTCTTCAAATAACTCACTGCACTCCTCAAGTGTAAATGGCATAAGATGCATTTGCCTCGTGATTCTATTATAAAAACCACCTCTGTCCGATAATAAATTATCAATAATCCACGATGTCGCAGAGCCGCAAACTATCAATAGCATATCTTTCTCAGCAGAAGCCCAGCTGTTCCAGAAATATTCAAGAGCGCTCTTAAAGTCTGATCTAGCCGTATCCATCCACGGAAGTTCATCAAGAAAAACTACCCTTTTCCCACTCGCAGGATCCCTTCTTACATCATCTCTCTGCAACAATTTTTTAAGTTTCACAAATGCATCATACCAATCTCTTGGTACTGTATTATTCTCACCCCCATATTCTAAAAGGCTTCCATCAAAAGCCCTAAGCTGTTCCCTTGTTTTGGCTTTGGATAAGCCGGTTGCATAAAACGAAAAACAATTGTTGAAGTATTCTTTTATCAGGTATGTCTTTCCTACACGCCGTCTGCCATATACTACCCAAAACTCCGCTTTGCCAGAATACAGACAATCATCTAATAATTTTATTTCCTTTTTTCTTCCAATCATGATATTACCTCATAATTCTCTAAAACGCCCTATAAAATATATGTTTTAGAGAATTATGATGTGTTTTTGTATTATAATTCTCTAAAATCTCTTTAATCATATCATTTTTGGGGTTTACATTCAAGAGGCAGTCACATTTTACTGAATCCATCAAATCCGAATCGCTATTCAGATAACAGTTAATAAATTCTAGATCAGAAGTACCGCCAGCTGCACCAGCGCTGACAGCCATATGAGAACCACCAGATATATCTTTGCCGCTTTTGTCATGTCGAACCTCCACACACAATAATCCATCACTCTTCAGGACATGCTATGCAAAACCTCAGAATATTCTGCAACACGTTCTATATTTATTTTGTTCAATAAGAGTATTTTTATGCCTGAGTTCGGGAGTTTCCACAGTATCATCTGATGATACTTCTTTTCGTTTTCCCATATTTCCATGTATACACATATGTAAGCTTCATCTGCCCATGCTCTGACTGCCATTCAAGGTGTCCGTCTTTCATCCGAAAATCTATGCCCAGCTTGTCCGTGTCTATCTCTCCTGGCTGGTATGTTCCATCTTGACCGTCACGAGATACATCGCTGATACCAGCGACCTCATATCTCACCTTCTCAACATCCGCCTCCACCTGCGCTTTGGCCATGTAACCAGCCGCAGAAAACATAGCCAGATCAAAAATCACGGATACAAAGCCAGCCAAAAGTACAGTCATTATCTTCTTAAACAGATAGGTTCTTACCTTTCTGCCATCGACTGGTTCAAGCCTTCCTCTATATCTTCTATTGTCAGACTGTCTATAATATACAACTGCCCCAGCCACCCAGAATACAGCAACAATACACAGGCATATTCCAGGAATCGACACTCCGGGGAGCCAGCGCCACCACCCTACATAATACTTTATGACCACCACCGCAAAACAGAGTGCACATGCAGCCGTGACACATGCTGATATCACGCTATCCCTGTCCCTTCCATCAACAATGCAATAATCTTCTAGTTCTCTCGGCAGATTTTCCAGCACACAATTATATTTCCTTCTGTCATCTGGAACCTCATATCCGGCCTTGCCCAGTTCTCTCAAGTACAGCCATGCGTCCAGGCAGGCAAGCCACAAACCAGCCATAGGGCAAAATGTAATAACGCTGGTCACCATCATAACATCGCAAAATGTACTGACAATATCATCAAAAAACACACCACAGATCATTCCTGCAAGTGTAGGAACAGATACCACCACCGCGGTGGTCAGAATTATACGCATCACACGCCTGTCATATTTTATCTTCATACGACTTTACCCCATTTTTGAACATCAAATAACTTACTATCTCTTACATGCACTACATCAACGCCAGCCCCACAAACATCTTAACTGCAGTCTCTATGATCGCATCCGGGAACTCGAATCCCGCCGTATGGAGCTGGGCATGATCCTCACCATCACCTACGCCGAAGAATGCTCCCTTTGTCTCCTGCAGATAGTATCCGAAATCCTCCGACCATCTCATCGGCTCAGCAAGTTCTGTAACCACAATATCCTGTTTAGCAGCACATTTTCTCAGTTTATCCACATTCACAGCATGATTCTCCGTTGCCGGGAACCGCTCTATCTCCTGTATATCAAGAGCGAAACCCCCATCGTCTGCAGTATTTTGTGCAATCCTCTTTATCTCGTCCACATACCCGGCAAATACCTTTTCTCTCTCGGCTCTCACCGTCATGCGCAGCGTTCCTTCTGATGCAGCCACACCATAATTGGCACTTCCAATATCCATTCCGATGAGCGTCATCCTGACAAATCCCCTGCTGCGGTTGTACTCCTCCGTGAGCTTCTCTACCTCCAGCAGCAGCCTGGCAAGCGCAGGCCCCGGATTCTTTCCCGCCTCAGGATATGCCGCATGGCTGGCTGTCCCTGTCATATGTATCTCAAGCCCCGTTGATGCGCATGCAAATGTTCCATCTATCGTCAGCACATGATTTCTCGGATATCCCGGTATGTTGTGAAGTCCATAAATCTCACCTATATTCTTCTCAATTATAAGATCTCTGCACAGCCTTGCCCCGGCACCGATCTCCTCGCCGGGCTGGAAAATGAAATAGACGTCCCTGTTAATTATCTGATTCCGGCATATCGCTCCAGAATTGTTATTTCTATCACACACATGCGTATTTTCGCATTTTTCCATTGCACGGGACAGCCAGGCCGCAGCCCCACATAATATACTGCTATGTCCATCATGCCCGCAGTAATGTCCAGGCTTTCCATCCTGCCCACACACTGCATCCATGTCTGCCCTGAACGCGATCGGCAGTCTTTCTTCATCCCCTATTCTGTCATAAGAAGATTTCAGCACCGCATAAAACCAAGCACCTCTATCCACGATCTCAAGGTCAGTATTCTCCCTGAGAAACGACATGAGCATCGCCTTAGTCTGCATCTCATGCATCGAAGCCTCAGGAATGCCGTGAAGCCTGTGCCTGAGGTCACATATCTTTGTCATCAGCTCTTTATCAATTTCCATAGTATCTAAGCGCTCCTTCTCATCTATCACAATCCAAGACACATCCTTATAATACCGAGTATCAGCATATGCACCGGATAGAACAGGTAATTCACCAGCTTATTCTGCCTGCCGCGCTTGCCATTGTATGTCAAAGTCAGTCCAAATCCCAATAACGCCCACGGTTCCTTGAACATCGACAGGTAGCAGAACGGTATTGCAATTACAGGCTTTTCATGGAATATATACAGGAAATATCCTATAAGTATGGCATGGTAATCATAATCAACCGCAAGATTCATAGATATAAGGCATACTATGGCAACTATCGGTATCGTTGCAATAAACCATACCACCTTTGGAAGTTTCTCCATTTTTTTCCTCAGCGCATCGATGATCCATATCATTGCCAGCACCATAGCCAATGTAAACATAATATTATTTGCATTCCATTCAAAGAATACACCACTGGAGAACATGTCATAAGGGATCTCAGATATCACGCCAAATATAAGCAGCATTCCAAGATACTTCCACTTGTTTCTCGTATGAAAATATCCCTCCACCAACATATATATGAATATCGGGAAAGCTATCCGCCCCAGAACGTCAAATACATCACTTACAGCCGATATTATTCCACCGTCCAGATACGGATACAGCAAAGTCTTATTCGTATGATCTATAAGCATTGAAATAAACGCTATATACTTAAGCTGTGCTCCGGAAAGCAGGCGTATACCGGTTCTTCTTTTATCTGTATTTTTTTCTTCCATATCATCGAATTCCTCCTGTGTAAATCAGTCTTCAACAGGAAACAGATGTTTCCCTTCACTGTATATCTCTTACATAATACCATATTGAATAATGTTAACATAGCGTTGGGTTTTTACCTTTTTTTAATATTTCAGCCTGCAAAGAAACAATATTATCTTTTTTTACCACATAAACAGAAAAAAGATACAAAGTTTTCAGGCTTTGTATCTTTTCAGGTTTATTTTACAAAAAAGCGATAATTTTAGTATCGAGGCTATCTTTAATAACGTCAGGCATGCTCAAACTGATGCTCTTTGTAGTGATGAGCCTCCTCCAGCATCATGTCCTTGACCTTCATAAGTCTGACCTGGGTGCTTCGCTCATTCTCATCAAGCTTCATACTTATATACTTTATGCCCTCCCGGGTCTCCGGGATGATGACATGCTCAAGAGCATTTACGCGTCGGCGGGTCTTCTCTATCTCCGCTGCGAGCATCTGGCAGGACTTCTCAACCTCCGCCAATCTCAGCATATCAGGAAGTATATCCGAGAGGGACTTCACTGCATCGTCCAGCTCTCCTGATGTAAATGCAAATCCATACGAATAGATGTCATTTGAATTTGCGCTTTTCGTCTTATAGTCGTACACCGGAATGTCAACACTCATTACATTCCTGTCGCCAAGGGCGATTCGCACCTCCTGCTTTGGAGCCATGAGCGCCGTACTCAACGTCTGCTCATTCATACCCGCCTTCGCTATTACAAAGTTAGTGTTGGCAGCTTTGATGCCAGCCTCAACCTTCTTTCTCAGTTCCATATTCTCTCTTGCCATGTCAAGGAACTGCCTCATCAGCTCATCTCTTTTATCTTTCAGGAGCTTATGGCCTCTGGACGCCGTGACCAGCTTCTTCTTAAGCCTTGTCAGCTCCATTCTGGTTGGATTAACCACAACATTAGCCATCTGTCTTCTCCTTTCTTCCAAATATATTTTCCCACTACTTTCCGTAATACATGTCAAGCCACTTGTCGTCGATACGTTTCAGCTCGGCTCTAGGAAGAATAGAGAGAAGCTTCCATCCGATGGCAAGTGTCTCCTCAATACTTCTGTCGGTGCCGTATCCCTGGGATACATACTCCTTCTCAAATGCCTCCGCAAACTTTGCATATATGATATCTATATCCGAAAGTGCCGACTCACCCAGGATAGTCATGAGCTCCTTGGCATCCTTTCCTCTTGAATAAGCTGCAAATAACTGGTTCATGGTGCTGGCATGATCTCCTCTGGTCTTGCCCTCACCAGTTCCCTTATCCTTAAGTCTGGACAGTGATGGAAGTACATCGATAGGCGGTGTGATTCCCTTTCTGTACAGCTCTCTTGAGAGAATGATCTGTCCCTCTGTGATATATCCCGTAAGGTCAGGTATAGGATGAGTCTTGTCATCCTCGGGCATGGTCAGGATCGGTATCATGGTGATACTTCCGTTCTTGCCCTTCTGTCTTCCGGCTCTCTCATACAGAGTTGCCAGGTCAGTGTACATGTATCCAGGATAACCACGACGTCCCGGAACCTCTTTTCTTGCGGCTGACACCTCACGAAGTGCATCCGCATAGTTTGTGATATCTGTGAGAATTACCAGAACGTGCATGTTCTTCTCAAATGCAAGATACTCAGCGGCGGTAAGTGCCATTCTAGGTGTGGCGATACGCTCAACCGCAGGATCATTTGCCAGGTTGATGAAGAGGACTGTTCTGTCTATGGCACCAGTCTCCTTGAAACTCTCTGTGAAGAAGTTTGCCTCCTCAAATGTGATACCCATGGCTGCAAATACAACGGCAAATGGCTCATCTGTTCCGCGCACCTTCGCCTGTCTTGCGATCTGGGCTGCAAGCTGACTGTGCGGAAGTCCTGAAGCTGAGAATATAGGCAGCTTCTGTCCTCTTACCAGTGTATTCAGTCCATCTATGGCTGATATACCTGTCTGAATGAACTCAGACGGATAGTTCCTGGCAGCCGGGTTCATCGGCAGACCGTTGATATCTCTTCTCTCATCAGGAAGTATCTCCGGGCCGCCATCTATAGGTCTTCCAAGTCCGTCAAATACACGGCCAAGCATGTCTTCTGATACGCCGAGCTCCATACTTCTTCCAAGGAATCTTACCTTGCTGTTTGAAAGGTTGATACCTGTCGAATTCTCAAAGAGCTGTACCAGAGCGTCCTCACCATTTATCTCAAGGACCTTGCATCGTCTGATCTCGCCGTCCGCCAGCTCGATCTCACCCAGCTCATCATAAGCTACATTCTCAACTCCGTGCACCAGCATCAGAGGACCCGCAACTTCCTGTATAGTTCTGTATTCCTTTGGCATAGTCTTAGTCCTCCTTCTCTATAGCTTCCTGAAGCTCTTTGTCAAGCTCCTTGGATATCTTCTCGTACTCTTCATCCACATTCTCAGGAAGCACATATTTGAATCGTCCGATCTTTTCTCTGATCGGCATGTTAAGAATATTTCTTATGCTTGCTCCACCGGCCAGCGCCTGCGCCGACTCCTCATAAAATGCCATGATGAGCTCCATCATCAGAAACTGCTTATGAAGAGGTGTGTATGTGTCCACATCATGGAATGAGTTCTGGTGAAGGAAATCCTCTCTGATGGATCTCGCCGCCTCCATCTTCAGTCGGTCTCCCGCTGAAAGAGCATCCATACCTACCATCTTAACGATCTCATCGAGCTCTGCCTCCTCCTGAAGCAGGGTCATCATCTTCTGTCTGTCGGTCATGAACTTTTCATTTACATTTTCCTCGAACCATTTGCCCATATTGTCCACATACAGAGAGTATGAGGTCAGCCAGTTGATGGCAGGGAAATGTCTCTTGTACGCAAGCGATGAATCCAGTCCCCAGAATACCTTGACGATTCGAAGTGTTGCCTGTGAAACCGGCTCGGAAATATCACCACCCGGAGGAGAAACCGCACCGATAACTGACAGCGCACCGGTTCTTCCCTCGCTGCCGAGAGTTTTGACCATTCCGGCTCTCTCGTAGAACTGTGCAAGTCTTGAACCGAGGTAAGCAGGGTAACCCTCCTCACCAGGCATCTCCTGCAGACGTCCTGACATCTCTCTGAGCGCCTCAGCCCAACGCGATGTGGAATCCGCCATGAGTGCCACCGAGTAACCCATATCACGGAAATACTCAGCTATAGTTATACCTGTATATATAGATGCCTCTCTGGCCGCAACCGGCATATCCGATGTGTTGGCTATGAGTACTGTTCTCTGCATGAGTGAATGTCCGGTCTTCGGATCCTTCAGCTCTGGGAACTCGTTCAGAACATCTGTCATCTCGTTTCCACGCTCTCCGCATCCGATGTAGACAACGATATCCGCCTCAGCCCACTTTGCAAGCTGGTGCTGGATGACTGTCTTGCCGCTTCCGAAAGGTCCGGGAACCGCAGCCACTCCACCCTTTGCTATAGGGAAGAATGTATCTACAACTCTCTGTCCTGTGATAAGAGGCATAACAGGTGGTATCTTCTCCTGATATGGACGACCCTTACGAACCGGCCACTTCTGCATGAGTGTCAGCTCCCTGTCACCCTTGTCTGTCTCAACCACACACACAGTCTCCTCAACTGTGAAGTCTCCTGTCTTTATCTCTTTGATGGTTCCCGTCACACCATAAGGCACCATGATCTTCTGTGTGACGACCACAGTCTCCTGAACTGTTCCTATCACATCGCCTGCCGACACCTTATCGCCAACCTTTGCAATAGGCACAAATGTCCACTTGATATCTCTCTTCAGCGATGGAACTTCAACTCCTCGCTTCAGGTTGTTACCACATATCTTCATGATGTCATCCAGCGGTCTCTGGATTCCATCGTATATACTGCTTATAAGTCCCGGTCCCAGCTCAACTGACAGAGGCATTCCCGTTGACTCGACTGGTGCTCCCGGTGCAAGTCCCGATGTCTCCTCATATACCTGAACTGATGCCTGATCTCCGTGCATCTCTATGATCTCGCCGATAAGTCTGCTCTCACTTACACGCACAACGTCGTACATATTTGCATCACGCATGCCCTCAGCGATGACCAGTGGTCCGGCGACCTTCTTAATCTTTCCTGTAGCCACTTAACAGCTCACGCTCCCTTCTATACTCACTCGCTCCATAGATAATTGCAAAATCGAATTATACCGATTTCGCAATTACCTATATCCGCTCGTTTCACCATTATTTTCTAATCATTCTTCATTAAATAATATGTCCGAGCCTACGGCCTGCTCAACGGATTTCTTTACTCCCGCTATTCCGGCTCCTGTATTGCCTGATATTCCCGGTATGATAATGATCGCAGGCTTCATAACCTCTCTGTATCTGTCTATCTCTTTATTGAGATCCGAAGCCAGTGCCTCGGTCATATATATGACTGCATAATTGTCCTCCGCCAGCCTTTTGAGCTGTGTGGCTCCATACTCCGGATCATCTACAGGAAATGTATCCAGGCCCAGAGTTGCAAATCCGTATATACTGTCATAATCACCCATAACAGCTATCTTATACATACATCTCCCTTACCCTTTCCCTGATAGCCTCCTCCGGAAGCTGGTTCAGCTTGCATGTCAATATGATCCTCACTGTCTTTATCTCGTTGAGTCTCGCCAGAATGTACGCCACTATCGGTCCCACCGTAAATGGGTTGTACTTCTGAGGCTTTATCGTCTCTATGATACGGTTGTCACACCATCTCTCAAATGCTGATGCCGACTCAGAAAGTGCCTCTGCCCCACCGGCGTATGCTGTGTCCGCAAGGTATCTCTCTATCTCCTCCATGCCAGCCACCGCAGCCGTCGCCAGTCTGTCAATATCCAGCGTGTTGCACTCCGCCATGGCTCTCTTCATGAAATCCTTGTTTTTGCCTGTCTTCATGGATCTCACCGCTATCTTGATATCTGCAACAGCCACCGTCGTCTCTGCATAATCCCTGAGCAGGCTGTCATCTGCCTTCTTCGCAGCCTGCATGATCGCCAACAGTGTTCCTCTGTCTATCACAGCATCGCACATCTGACCGTCTCCAGCCTGTGCCATACAGTCCCAGGCTTCCCTCGCACAGTCTCTCATGTGCTCCGGCAGTCTGTCCCATGCCTTGTCTCTGACGATGGACAGCATCTTCTGACCGTCTATCTCGGCATTGTCGAAGAACACATGGGCAGGAGTCTCCCCGGCAACCACAGTCTTGATCGCCGCCTTGAGATTGTGATACAGATCCGGAAGTCTTATGACATCGAACACGGACATATCATCCACCATCTCGGCCACGGCAGCCCACGTCTTGTCGGTCTCCGCCCTAAGTATGTCATTTTCATCCATACTGGCATTATCACTATCGCCCCAGCCCTTCTCTATTATGAACCGAACCGCCTTCTTGTAGGAATCCGTGGCCACGAGCTGTTCTATGGTCGCCTGACTCATAAGCGACATCTCAAGCGCCCTGATCCTGGCAACTGCATATATATATTTGTCTGCCATCTGCCTACCTCCAGCTATCTGTTATCAACAAATAATAATTCATTTACCTTGTCTGCCAAATGTTCTCTGTTCGCGTCCAGCATCGCCCTGAATGAACAGTTTTCCTCGATTCCTCCGTAAATGAGAACAAATCCTCCATCTATATTACAGTTCTCATCGGACACCTTAAGGCTTCCCCCATGAGCTGCAGCTATCTGCTCTATCTGCTTCTCAGTCTGTGGTGTAAGTCGTTTTCTGTCTTTTCCGGAGAAGCATATCTCTCCGCTTTTCGGCTGCACCGACTTCTCCAGACATTTGACGATTACCTGAAAATACTCCTCATCCGGAAGCGCCACCATTGCGTCATATGCCTTATCCAGCATATTTCCGATGATGGTCTGTTTTGCCGCAAGTATCGCCTGTCTCTTCTTGAGTTCTGATGAGGACTTCGCCCTGAATGATCCGGACTTTTCTGCCTGAGCAACCTTCTCACCGGTCTCCTCATTCATCTTATCCACAGTCTTTTTTGCATTTGCAATGATGGAATCCGCATTTCTGGCAGCCTGAGCTTTGATCTCTTCAGCTTCCTTCTGTGCTTCCTGAAGGATCTGTTCTACGATTGTATCTAATCCTGTCATAAAGTACATCCTCCTTACTATCGTCTATTGTGCATGCGCATGAAAGGCGCTTCGCGCGGCGCATGCGTGCTTCGCAAGGAATCTCCCGCTCACGCGGGTCCTCCTTACGAAAAGTTATTGTGCATGCGCACGAAAAATTAAAGTTTGATTCCATTTACTGCAAGAATTGATACCAGAAGAGCAAGGATCGCATACGTCTCAACCATGGCTGGAAAAAGCATTGCCTTACCAAACTGATCAGGCTTCTTTACAACTATTCCAACTGCTGCAACCGCTGTCTTGCCCTGATGCATTGCTGACACAAGACCAACAATTGCTATTGGAAGACATGCTGCAAGCATCATAAGTCCCTGTGCTACTGTGAGCTCCTTCGGTGTTCCCGACAGGATTCCTATATTGGACAGTGCTATGAATCCAACAAGAAGTCCGTATATACCCTGTGTACCCGGAAGAAGCTGAATGATAAGAACCTTTGCGAATTTGCTTGGATCCTCACTTACTACACCTGCTGCCGCCTGACCGGCAACTCCTACTCCATATGCAGATCCCATGCCTGCAAGAATTACTGCAAGCGCAGCTCCCACTAATGCCAAAACCGTTCCCATTGTCATAATATTTTCTCCTCCTAAAATTGGTTTCTTATTTCTGTACTTCTGTACCACTTACTATATCAACGTACTTCGTATTCTCCCTGAACGGCTTGAATGGATTGCCGCCGCCCTCGTAGAATTTGCCGAAGAACTCTACATACTGGAGACGGCATGTGTGCACGTACGCTCCCAGCATGTTGATCGCAAGGTTGAACAGATGTCCTACTATAAATACGATGATGAACACTATGGCTCCGAATATTCCATCGCCAGCCATGCTTCCCATCTGGTTTATTACCTGTGCTATAACTCCTGTCGCAAGTCCAAGAGCAAGAAGTCTTGAGTACGACAGCAGATCCGACAGCCATCCTGTCAGGTTGTATATGTCATACAGTCCAAGTGCCAGTCTGAGCGCCGGATTCTTGTGGTCTCTTCCCGACATGAGCACGATGATCGCAGCTCCCGCAATCGCCAGTCCGTAGCTTGTATTCCTAAGCCATCCAGGGAAATTGAACTGCATCTGTGCTATGGATGCGAACAGCTCCGTCGGCATGAGCATCAGCACAAGTCCTGTGATGAGCATGAACCACGACAGCACGTCGCATATGAATGATTTCACATCTCCCTTCTTCAGACACATATATCCCTTGAGTGCCAGTCCGCCGAACAAATGTATAAGTCCGAACAGCAAAGAGAATAACAAAAGCTTCATCGGGTCATCCAGAGGTGCAAACCATACCGGTTTAAACGTCACCTCATGGTGAAAAAACGTCCTCGACACCACCGTTATCAGATCTCCGAAGAAACCGCCAAATAATATTCCCCATATCAGTGTGGATATACCACAGTACATGAACAGACGCAGGGACTTTTGAAGTCCGCTCTCCATCCTTGGGAATTTCCTGATCAATATAAAACAAGCCAGGAATATGATGAGTCCATACGCCGCATCGGACAACATGAGTCCGAACAGGAATATATAGAATATCGCCATCGGTGTGGTCGGATCCATCTCACCCTTACCCGGAAGTCCAAATGACTCCAGTACGCCCTCCGCCGATGCAAACATCTTCGGATTCTGTAGCTGTATCGGTGCCGCCTCATCCTCCGGAACATCATATACATCAGCCATCAGGCTGAAACTCTCGTTGAGTATGTCAACTATTCTGTCAGCATCTCTCTCAAGTACATATCCCGATATGACAAATGTGCTCTTTGACTGGAGAATGCTTCCAAGAACCTTATATTTATCCGCCCTTATGCGGTAATAGTCAGCCAGAAGTCTCAGCTTGTCTCTGTCATCAGCCATGGATACAAGTTCATTCTTCTTGTCCTCTATCCACTGTTCGAACTCCCTTATATCCTCCCTGTACTTATCTATCTTCTGTTCAGGTGTTCTTTTGGAGAAATACGAAATTCTTGTAAACCCATGGGATCTCAATATCTCCTCCACCCTCTGTGATACAGGTTTAAGGGCTATTGCCACCATACAAGTCTGATCCTTATCAGATCCTACAACAGTGACTGTGTATCCCGCCATCTCCGGTTCCGCAGAGCTTATATACCCCTGTATATCCGTCTCCGTTAGCCCCGGTGGCATGGTTCCGATCATCACGTCCGTCTTCTCGGTCCCTGTGGTATTGATCGGTATGTCCATATTCAGCCACGGCGTCAATCCGTCTATAGCCACCTGACATTTGACTATTCCCGCCTCGTAGCCGGCTATGTCCTTGCTGATCTCCTGGATCTTTTTAACCTTACGGTTATAATCCCATCTTCCAGCTATGATCTCCTGAAGGTCAGCCTCTGACGCCTCCTGCCGTCCTTCCAGGCTGGCAAATATGGATTTCTCCTCCGGAGCATACTTATCAATTATCTGTAAGGCTTCATCTGTATTCTGTACTC
>USSH01000025.1 GCA_900557435.1 uncultured Coprococcus sp.
TGGAGTAGAACTGGCACTGGAGCAAGGAAAGATATATGTGATACTAGGTCCTTCGGGTTCGGGAAAGAGTACACTTCTCAATATGATGGGAGGCCTCGACAGCCTGGATGAGGGAAGTATCACGGTGGATGGAAAGGAGATATCCAGACTGAAGTCTGGTGAACTGACAAAATATAGAAAGACCGATGTGGGATTTGTATTCCAGTTCTACAATCTGTTGCCGGACCTCACGGTGAAGGAGAATATACAGGTCGTGGAGGATATTGCAAAGAATCCACTTTCTATAGATGAGGTCATGAAGGCTGTGGATATAGAGAAGTACAAGGATAGATTTCCAAATGAACTGTCAGGCGGCCAGCAGCAGAGAGTTGCAATCGCCAGAGCCATTATCAAGAATCCAAAGCTCCTGCTCTGTGATGAGCTTACAGGTGCCCTCGATTCAAAGACATCGAGAAGTGTTCTTGAATTTGTGGAGAAGGTCAACAGGCAGTTTGGAACAACGGTTGCGATCATCACCCATAATGAGGCTATAGCGGGGATGGCTGACGGGATAATCCGCATAAAAGACGGCAAGGTATCACTCAGCAAGGCAAATGACAACAAGATACCGGCAAAGCAGCTTGAATTATAAGAGGTGGAGACATGACATTAAATAGAAGATATATAAGGAATATAAAGCATAATCTTTCTTTTTACATATGTGTCACGATCCTCACCGCGTTGATGATAGTCATGTATATCGGTGTCACAGGTGCTTATGATGGAGAGGGCAGATATCTTGATTCGTTCTATGAAGATACAAATGTTGAGGAGGCTCAGTTTGTCACAGCAAATCCTATATATGATAAATCTATCAATAATCTTGAAGAGAAGTACAATGTACAGCTTGAAAAGCAGACATATGCTGATATAGATCTGACCGAGGAGAACTGTGATGACAGGACAGGTAAGGATATAGCGGAGGATTACACATTAAGGATATTCACGCCGTCAAAGAAGATCGATACATATAAGCTGCTGGATGGTGAGGATGTGACTTCTGATGACGAGATACTCTTGAATCCTCATCTGATGGATGCCAGGGGACTGCAGATAGGGGACTTTCTTGATATCGATGGAAGAAAATACAAAATAGTAGGAACGATGGCGAGACCTGATTATCTGGCGGTATACAAGAATCTTTCAGACAACATGTTCCTGTTTGATACATTTGGATATGCGGTAGTGAGTGAGGATGCATTTGCGCAGATAGATGATGACAAAAAGACATCATACTATACGGTCATATATGATGATAAAGATCTGGAGAAGGCATTCAGGGAGGCGGTACACAGCGAGTATTACACTCTGTCATACATTCTGGCATCCACAAATGTGAGAATAAAGGTTCCGCAGAATGAGAGGGAACAGTTAAAATTATATATGAATATGGTTATACCTATGCTGGTCGTATTTGTGATGATAATAATAGCGATAGTTCTCGGAAGAAAGATCAAGTCTGAGGCGAGACAGATAGGAGTTCTGTCAGCTCTTGGATATGGCAGGACACGGCTCTCATTGCACTACGGATTATTTGGTGTCATTCCGGGAGTGATAGGCGCTGTGATAGGTGCCATTGCGGCTGTCCCATGCAGGGATGCGCTTGCTACGGCAATATTTGAGATGAAGACAGAGATACTTCCTGTGGATTACAGTTCGGAAACAGTGCAGTTTGTGATCATTTGTATTGTACCGGTGGTGGCATATGGTATTGTGGGATTGCTTACGGCACTGAGAGTTCTCAGATTTAAGACAATCGATCTTCTTCAAGGAAATGGAGGAACAAGAAAACGCAGAAGACTTCGCATGGCAAAGTCAAATATGAAGTTCACGACAAAATTCAAGATCCGGTCTATTCTTGGCAACTGGAGTAGAAGTCTTGTGGTTATATTTGGAATCGCTGTCGGTGGAATATTGATGGTGTTCTGCTACGTTTGTATAGATTCGCTTGAGAACTACTGTGATGTATCCGTAAATGAAGTCGGAGACTATGAGTATGAGTATTTTTTAAGCAGTATCCAGACGGAAAAAGTGGATAGTGCAACGGAGATCATGGCAGGGACGTTCAGTGTGGATGGATACACGACCAATCTGACATACATGGGTATGGATGACAATGAGTTCATGGATTTAAAGAGTACATCAGGAGATAAGCTGGAGCTTACATCAGGAAAAACGTATATATCTGCAATGGGATCCATGATATATGGCGTAGGCAAGGGGGATGAGCTCACTTTCTACGATCAGGCATCACTCAGTGAGTACACGGTCACGATAGATGACGTTGTGCAGAACGATTCCCAGAGTATACTCTACAGCAGCTGGAATGATTCATGCGATCTGCTTGATGTTCCTGAGGGCAGTTACAATGCTGTTATGTCTGACAAAGAACTTGACTATAAGGAGTCTGATTATCTGTATAGGATAACCAAGGCAGATCTTTCAGATCAAATAGGTCAGATCACAGTACAGATGAAATCAATGCTCTCGGTTTGTATCGGATTTGCCGTGCTCATCATAGTTATATGTGTATATCTGATGGTGAATATGTTAATAAGCGAAAATGCATCATCGATATCAATGTTAAAGGTGCTTGGATACGATGACAGACAGATAAATCGTATGATGATAAGTATCTACCACATCCTTGTTCCGATAGGAATCGTGATAGGCTCAGTGCTTGGAGTGGTGCTGTGCAGAGTGAACTTTGAGGCGAGTGTATCGGCATACAATACTTATATAGAGACAGTATACACGCCGCTGTGTTTTGTAAAGTATGCTGTGTGTGTTCTTATAAGTTACGTGATCTCTCTGTGGCTGTTAGGCCGAAAGGTGAAGAAAGCGGATATGGTTGAAAGCCTGAAAGACAACAGGGAGTAGAAGTGATTAAGAGGAGGATAAAGAGATGAACAGTTATGTAGCGTGGGGAATATTTGGAATAATAAGTGGACTAATTGCGTCCTTTGCGGATGTACCGCTTGTCATGCCGAATCAGAGTGAAAATCTGAAATTAGGTGGAGTTTGTTCATGGTGGGGAGATGTGACCTCAAAGAGATTCAAGGTGTCGTTCTGGCTTTCATTCCTTGGGCAGCCGGGAGGCTATATCGTCATGTGGCTCCTTGCAGATATGATCTCAAAGGAGAATGGAACGCTTGCAGGGATCCTCAAGGTCATAACATTACTCGGATGTTACACTGGCCTTATGAGCCATGTTGTGTTCTGTTTGAAACCGCTCCTGTACCAGAGACTCTGCAAGAAAATGTCAGACGATGAAAGTAATGAAGTTGTCAAGGCCATTGATCCGGTTTTTAATCCGCCAATGTATTTGGCAGGCGTGGTACTCTGGCTTGGTCTTGCGGTCACAGTTATAGTGGCGATACTTACCGGGGCACTTCCTGTTCCTAAGTGGTGCGTTGTCTTAAATCCTATCGGTTCACTGATAGTTCTCATGCCGCTCAAGAAATGTGGTGTCAGGATCATCGGAGCCCTCGGATTTGGATTTGTGCTGCTTTCTGTACTGCTCATTATTGCGGGGGTATAAAGAGCGCACAGGGTGAATCACATAGACATGGTAGATGGGGCGATTGATTTGTCAAATTCGTTGCACAGTGATTATTGAAAGTTAAATACTGTAATAAATAATAAAAGGGATTTCCGGATTAAAGGAAGTCTCTTTTATTTTATGTGTCATAAAAATGGTTAGAAGTTGTTGTATATAAATTAGCATTCACAAAATGTTCGCGGCTGCATTTGAAATATCATCAAATAAGTTTAACAAAATTAATCAGTAAACAGTGGCTAGGTGCATGCAAAAGAAGTTATAATATATAATTAAAGTGCTACAAACACGTTATATCACTGCAAAATATATGGGGGGTAAATTATGTATAAGATAGACGAGGATGCATGGAAAGAAAAATACATACTGCTCATACCAGCCATGCTGGATGCGCATTTTCCTCTGATAAAATACGCCTTTTATTCAAAGGATTATCATCCGGTCATACTGTCAAATGAGGACCATATCACGGATGTGGGACTTAAGTACGTGAACAATGACATGTGTTATCCGATAGTGTTAAATGCCGGGCAGATGATAGATGCACTGCAGTCAGGCAAGTACGACATCAGTCGGACAAGGCTTCTTATGCCGACGGCGGGGGATGCCTGCAGGGGAGCTAATTACCTACATGTGTTAAAGGAGTCAGTAAGAAAGGCAGGATTGGGCAGGGCGAAGATACTGTCCCTGAATGTTAAGGGGCTGGAGAAGGACTGTCAGATGCGTGTGCAGCCATTCATGGTGTGGAGAGCACTGTTCGGCCTTTTTTATGGCGATATACTCATGCTCCTGCTTAATCAGACAAGGCCAAATGAGGTGAAAAAGGGGCAGTCACAAAGGATGTGGCAGAAGTGGATAGATATCCTGTCTGGGGATCTGAAAGAGGGAAAGAATCTGAATCTCGGCAGGATGAAACGAAACTTTGTCAGGATTGCCAGGGATTTTTCACGGATAAAGCTGCATGATAAGAGAAAACAGAGGGTGGGGATAGTTGGAGAGCTGTACATAAAATATTGCCATCTTGGAAACTGGGATATGATAAATTTCCTTGAGTCAAATGGATGTGAGAGTCATACAAATGGGCTTTCATGGTATGCCATGTACTATATGGATTCACACCTCACGGACAATATGACATTTGAATCTCTGCTTTACAAGGCGGGGTTGAAGTTCTTCGGAAGTCTGCAGAGAGCGATGATAGAGGCACTTAGAAAATATGGATTCTATAACCATGGAGGATTTCTTCACGATGAAGCGTGAGGCTGATGGATATGTGAGCTGGGGCTACAAAACAGGAGATGGCTGGCTCATAGGCGCGGAGATAACGGGACACATACTCCATGAGTGTCCGAAGGTTCTGGCGGTTCAGCCATTTGGCTGTATGCCTAATCACACCTGCGGAAGAGGTTTGTATCCTTCACTTCAGAAGAAGTTGCCGCAGGGTATGATAGTGAGTTGTGATGTGGATTCAAGTGGTTCAAAGCTGAATGTCTACAACAGGGCGAGGATGTTGGTGGATATGCCGCTGAAGAGATTAAAACAATGAAGTGAAGGAAAATAATTAAATATATATGCATGGAGACATGTGATAATGCGCATTTGTGGAGGAACGGACTTGAAAAAGATATTTGTGGTGGAAGATGATGAGAGCATTTGCAAGGAACTTGTGCAGATACTTGAGAATGAGGGCTATGAGGCTGAGAGTCTTAAGAGCTTTGACAATACAAAGGACGATATATTGAAAGCGGCACCGAATCTGGTGCTCATGGATATCAATATTCCGGGGATAAACGGTAGAAACCTTGTGAAGGAGATACGAAAGGAATCAGATGTGCCGATCATCATGGTCACAAGCAGGACTTCCGAGATGGATGAGGTGCTGTCCATGAGTTATGGCGCGGATGATTATATAACAAAGCCATACAATCCAACGATACTTCTGCTTAGGATAGCGGCGGTGCTCAAGCGCATGGAGGGCAGCCAGAACACGGCATCATACAGAGATGCGGAGGTCAACTTCAGCAAGGGGACCATCAGCAAAGAAGATCAGGAGATGGTTCTCACCAAGAATGAGATGATCATATTCCAGCTGCTGCTTGCCAACAGAGAAAAGATAGTGTCGAGGGATGAGATCATGACGGATCTGTGGGACAATGATGAGTTTGTAAATGACAATGCGCTCACGGTGAACATCAGCAGGCTCAGGGGGAAACTGGCGGATCTTGGATATGATGATGCCATAGAGACCAGGAAGAAGCAGGGATACAGGCTGGTGTGACAGGTAGCATGATCGTGCATATGCTTTGTAGGTGAGAGATAAGACCATAGGGTGGTGCACATATTTGTAGTTGAACATATGGACTCAGCATAGCTTGATGACTGAATAATCGGATCGTGGCATATCTTTTGAAAGCGTAGATGGGAGTAATAATTAGACATGAAATTTGGCAGGTATATAAAGGACAAACTTGGAATAATTGCAGGATATGCGGGATTTGTGATATTCACATATCTGCTCATGATGGCATTTCACTCACAGTTACAGATGAGAATTATGTTCGTTATCGTGGCTGTGATATTTGTCGTCTCAGTTATCGCCTGCGATTATCTGAGAAAATATAAGTTCTACAACAGTCTGGTCGGACATCTGGATGAACTGGATCAGAAGTATCTCATACTTGACACTTTGGACGAGCCTGACTTCTACGAGGGAAAGCTGGTGTATTCAGCTATGTACGACATCAACAAGTCCATGACTGAGAATGTGAGAAAGTACAGGGACAGCGTGGAGGATTTCAAGGACTTTATAGAGATATGGGTTCACGAGATAAAGCTTCCGATAGCCAGTCTGGTGCTCATGTGCCACAACAACAGGGATGTGATCCCGAGAAAATACGAGGAACAGGTCGCAAGGCTTGACGCGTATGCAGATCAGGTCCTCTACTATGTGAGGGCGGAGCATGCAGCGGCAGATTACAGATTTGCCGAGACAAATCTCAAGAGCGTTATCGGAAGGGTGGCTGTGAAGAACAAGGATATGCTGCTTGATGGTGACATAACGCTGAATGTTCATGATGTGGATGAATGTGTTGTGACGGATTCAAAATGGCTTGAGTTTATGGTAAATCAGATCGTGAGCAACAGCATTAAGTATATAGACCGAGGACAGGAAAAGACTATAGAGATGTGGGTTGAACCGGTGGGTGACGGCAAGGCTCTGCACATAAAGGACAATGGAATAGGTATACCACAGTCTGATATTCCACTTGTGTGCAAGAAATCATTTACCGGGGAAAATGGTCGGAAACATGCGAAATCAACAGGTATGGGTCTTTATATAATAGACAATCTGTGCAGGCAGCTGGGACATAAGCTGAATATAACGTCAAAGGTGGATGAATACACAGATGTGAGTATAGTATTTGGATATAATGATATATACAAGATTGGATGATATAAAAATGGTGTTTTGTGATAGTGGGATACCAGATCTGGTGAGCGTCCCCAAGGTTACAGAATTGTAATGTTAGGTAATAATGAAAAAAGGACAATTGCTTTCAAAATGTGTAAACTGCAAATATGTTCAATGGTGAGAGCAGTAATAAACAAACATTTGAGGAGGCATTTCAATGGAAAATCCAATGGGAAATTCAATGGAAACAATATTAAAGATTGATAACATTGAGAAATATTATGGAAACAAATCCAATATGACAAAGGCCATAGATGGAATATCATTCGATGTGGAGGCAGGAGAGTTCGTCGCTATCATGGGTGCATCGGGAAGCGGTAAGACGACACTGCTTAACTGCGTTTCAACTATAGATAAGGTTAGCAGCGGTCACATCTATGTGGGTGGCAAGGATATCACAACCCTAAAAGGCAACAAGCTTAACGAGTTTAGGAGAGAGGAGCTTGGATTTATATTTCAGGATTTCAATCTTCTTGACACACTCACAGCGTATGAGAATGTCGCACTGGCACTCTCCATACAGAATGTTCCTGCAAAGCAGATAGATGCGAAGGTAAGGACCGTTGCAAAGGAGCTTGAGATCGAGAGTGTTCTGAAGAAGTATCCGTATCAGATGTCGGGCGGTCAGAAACAGAGAGTAGCATCTGCAAGAGCAATCATCACTGATCCAAAGCTTGTGCTTGCAGATGAGCCCACGGGAGCACTCGATTCCAAGTCGGCAAAGCTGTTGCTTGAGAGACTTAAGCATCTGAATGAGGATCTCATGACAACGATACTTATGGTAACACACGATTCATTTACAGCCAGCTATGCAGGCAGGATTCTTTTCATCAAGGATGGCAAGGTGTTCCACGAGCTCAGAAGAGGAGGAGATACCAGAAAAGAGTTCTTCAATAAGATCATAGATGTCGTGACACTGCTTGGAGGTGATCTGAATGACGCTCTTTAAGCTTTCCGTATCAAATATGAAGAAGAGTATAAAGGACTATGCCATATATTTCTTCACTTTGGTACTCGGTGTTGCAATCTTCTATGTGTTCAATGTCATAGAGACGCAGACCGCCATGCTCCGGATATCGGCTGACACAAGACAGGTCGTGCAGCTCATGAGCAAGATGATCGCGGGTGTCAGTGTGTTCATCGCATTTGTGCTCGGATTCCTCATCATATATGCAAGCCGTTTCCTGATGAAGAGGCGCAACAAAGAATTTGGTCTGTACCTCATCCTTGGAATGGGAAAACGCAAGGTGTCCATAATGCTTTTCATCGAGACACTTATCATCGGACTTGTATCACTTGTGGTAGGACTTCTTGCCGGAATAGGAATCTCACAGATAACAAGTGTACTTGTTGCAAACATGTTCGATGCAGATATGTCATCATACAGCTTTGTGTTCTCTGGCAGCGCATTTGCCAAGACTTGTCTGTATTTTGCAATCATATATGTGGTGGTTATAATCTTCAACACATTTATCATCAGCAAATGTAAGCTCATCGACCTTTTCCAGAATGGAAGAAAATCTGAGAATGTCAAGATCAAAAATCCATGGGTATCAGTTATCGTGTTCCTGATATCAGTTGTATCACTTGGATATGCTTATCATGCGGTAATTACCGATATAAATGACATGTACATGAACGATCTCTACAAGTGGATCGTGATCGGATGTGTTGCAACAGTGCTTTTCTTCTGGTCAGTATCCGGAATGCTCTTCAGGATCGTGTCATCCATGAAGAATGTGTATTACAAGGGACTCAATTCATTTGTCGTGAGACAGATGAGCAGCCGTGTAAATACAAATGTACTTTCAATATCAGTCATCTGTCTGATGCTTTTTGTGACAATATGCGTGCTTTCATCAGCGCTTGCAGTGAAGAATTCCTTAAATGAGGGCATTGCAAAGTACGCAAGAGCGGATGTGTGTATATCAAAGACCCAGAGCGGTGATTCAATCTATTATGATGAAGACGAGATGGGTAATGACAGCGAGACAAATGATCTTTTGAAGAAACTTGAAGTTACTGATGGAAAGAGCATAGAGGACGTATATAGTGAAAATAATATAGATCTCGGAACATACTTTTCAGATTATGTTGACGTACACACGTATACATGTCCTACACTTACTATCAGAAACTATCTGGGAGATGAGGCTCTCATGGATTCTTTTGGAATAGATGTAAACGCTTGGTCTGGATTTGATGGAACGGAGGAGATCATATCACAGTCCGACTACAACAAGATTGCAAAGCTTTATGACAATGCTGAGCTCCAGCTTGACGATGACGAATATGCCATCCTGGCAAATTATAGAATATTCGTGAAGATTCGTGACGAGAGACTTCAGGAGGGCAAAGAGATAGAGGTATATGGCAACAAGCTTAAGCCGGTTATCTCATACTGTATAGACGGAGATATAGAGCTTGCCACACAGCCGGTCAATACAGGCGTGTTTATCGTGCCGGATTCAGCCGTTGAAGGTGCACAGTTTGCAAAGGAATATTTCATCGGAAAGTATGCCGATCAGGACAGGGATGTCATACAGGATAGTGATACGATCATAAGGAATGTATCAAAGAAGGATGAACTCGGCGGACTTATCACAGTAAATACTAAGGACAGCGTGAAAGCAGCCAGCGTGGGAGTAGGAGCCATCGCATCATTTATAGGCATGTATATCGGACTTATATTCCTTATATCTGGAGCAGCCATCCTTGCACTCAAGGAGCTCTCAGAGAGCACAGACAATATAGAGAGATATAAGATGCTCAGAAAGCTTGGCGTGGATCAGAACATGATCAACAAGGCTCTTTTCTCACAGATGGGACTATTCTTCGTATTCCCACTTGCTCTCGCCATAGTCCATTCGATATTTGGAATGATGGTCAGCATAAAGATTCTTGATACTATGGGAGCGTATGATATAGCAGGTGCTATCGGAATCACAGCAGCTATCGTGGTGATCATATATGGTGGATATTTCCTTATAACGTATCTGTGCAGCAGGAAGATTATCAGTGAGTAAGGGAAATGAAAATATCCTTGCAAAAGAGCAAAAGTATGATAAAATTAAACTAAATATAAGAATTTTGTATATAATAAATATATAGGATCTTATGGGAGAGCTCCTGCCTTTAAGTGGAGGGTTTAACAACAGGAGAGCTCCTGCCGTTTAAGTGGAGGGTTTAACAACAAAGAGAGACATCTTCGGATGTCTCTTATTTTTCATATGAAAGGAAGTATATGAAGTTATACAGTGTTGCGGATGAGTATATAAAATACATAAGAAAGTCATTTCCAAGAGTATACTCAAACAAGGAAACTGAACGTGTTCATACAAGAAAATATGTGGGGGTGGTAATAGAGATTAATGGATACAAATATTATATTCCCCTTTCATCACCAAAAGAACAACACGATTATATAATTATTGATGGAAAGAAATGCATAAGAAAAGATTCATTGATTGTTATGAGAATAGTTTCAAAAAAGGAAGATAAATCTGAGCTAAAGGGTACTTTGCAAATTGGAACAATGATACCAGTTCCAGATGAGGCGTTAGAGCTGTATGACGCTGACGGAGAAAAAGATCAAGCATATAAGGATCTTGTTAATGAGGAATTGATATATATTCGTAAAAATGAGTCTAAGATAATAAAGAACGCAAAAGTGCTATATAGTAAGCGAAAAAATGGGGATACCAGCAAAATGATAACTAATTGTTTGGACTTTATTGCAATTGAAAAGCAATGTGATAAATGGATACATAAGCATGAGACAGATTGGAGGAAGTCACAATGAACAAACATGTAGAAAAAGCTATGGAGATAAGAAACGAGACCCCGATGGTCAACAACTGTGCGCAGACCATTCTGCGGGCTTACGCGGACGAGCTCGGAATAACAGGAGATATGGCGGCAAAGCTCAGTGCTAATTTCGGTGGTGGCATGAAATGTGGTTCAACCTGCGGTGCGATCACAGGAGGACTTATGGTACTTGGCGCTCTGGGCGTTGAGAATCCATACGTGATAAATCAGTTCAGGCGCAGGATAGCAGATAACCACAACGGCATGACCGATTGTACCGATCTGTTAAAGGCAAATGCCCAAAAGGGCGGAATCAAGAAAGTGCACTGCGACGGCATGATAAGAGAGGCTATAGAGCTGATAGATGAGCTGGTGAAGAGTGAATAAATATAACAAGAACAATGTGTTTACCTATCCTGGAGAAAAAAGGAATTCTAGAATGGAGGATGCAAGTAAATGAAAATAGACTACAGAAGACTTACAGAAAATGAACTTGATACATTTATAAATATGAGAATAAATCAGCTCAGGGAAGAGGGCGCAAAAGAGGATATAGACATGGCGCCAGCACTTAAGGATTATTATACCCGTCATATGGCAGATGGGACATTTGTATCATGGCTGGCTTTTGATGGTGATGATATTATAGGGACAAGCGGCATGTCATTTGTGGAGAAACCGCCATATTTTGGATGCCCAAGTGGAAGAATTGGGTTGCTCTCCAGTATGTTTACCAACCCTAACTATAGAAGGAGGGGGATAGCAAAGGAACTGTTATCCCGCGTTGTAAATGATGCAAGGGATTATGGGTGTGGAACTATACAGATCACGGCATCTGACATGGGCGTTAAATTGTATACGGATTTCGGATTTGTTCATAATGATAATTTCATGCAGTATAAGCTGTAGTATATATGATGATAGAGCAAAGTTACATTTTGAGATTGCCCTGCCTATCACAGTGGGAGATAACGTCTGGATCGGAGCGAATGTTTCAGTGCTGCCGGGAGTTACTTATCTTAGGGCGAAGTTATAAGTAATTAGTATTGACACAGCAATAAACTCCTTTATAATAAATATTACAAATGTAATATTTATTATAAAGGAGTTTTAATATGATGAACTTATATTTTTTTATCTTGAAATACTACATATGTAATATATATAAGAAGTTATATTGTATGCTACTTTTGGTTGGAATAGCCATATTGTTATGTGGTTGTTCCAATAAAAATGCAGTGACAGACGCAGAGCGGACAGTTGTTGATTTTAGTATATCTGATGAAAATCAGTTTATTGCAGATTTGGATGATATATATTCATCCTGTCAGGATATGAAACGCAAGACCGAGGAAGAAAAACTGAATCAGACTAGGACCGTAATAGAATCGATGGGAAGTAAGGGGTACATAGCTGTGGATGTGGCGAATCAGATCAATATGGCAAATGCAGAGAATGCTGAGATGTTTTTATCAGAGGTGGCTGAAAACAGAGATGTGGGATGTACCATACTGCAGGTCATGTATGATAAGTCTTTTGTAAGGTTTGATTTTAAATCAGGCGGTAATAATGTGATGATAACCAGGCGATTCTATGTGTGGGAGAATAACTGTTTTGTTGAGAAAAATGAAGAAAACTATAAGGCCTATACATGGAAATACACAGACGGATATCTATTTTTTGAGAGGTACAGGATGGGAGGATATGACGGAGATTCTGCGTATACGGCATTACGAGTTGAGCCTCTGGATGAGAAGTTAAGGGTACTTAACAGAAAGTATATCAAGACGATTGGATATGATTCGAATAATTTATTTACCACAAACTGGGATGAATCAGATATGAACAGAATAAATTATTATGATATCTATGAGGCACTTTACAAAATGAAATATGGTATGTCCAGTCCATATTCGGACGAGGGGGTTACATATATGATAGAAGGAAAGTTATACGAGAAGGTGTTTCAGGAGTATTTGCCTGTGTCTACAGATGTACTTCAGCATGTCAATGTGTATGATGTGTCCAGACAAATGTATCAGTACAGAACGAGGGGGATGTTTGATCACAGTGTAACACCATTGGTTCCATTTCCAGAGGTAGTGGATGCTGAGTATAATGCTGACGGAACAATAACCCTCATAGTAAATGCTGTTTCGGAGAAGGATGAGAGTGGCAGATTATTTACACATAAAGTTACAATAAAGGAGAAAGAAAATGATGGATTTGAGTATGTGTCAAATGACGTTCTGACGATGAACAAAGAGGGGATATATTGGTATAGAGAAAGGCTTTCTGATAAAGAGTGGCAGGAGTACTACGGAGATAAGACCATCACAATAAATCAGAATGGAAATGTTGTTGATGATAGTCTGTTATCCGATGACGAAATGGAAAATGTTAAAGTAGATATAATGGGAATCTTACAGTCAGATGTCATAAGAAAGTTGTACGATGATGAAGATATTTCAGATAATAGTGATTTAATATATGACGCAGTTGATATTTTGGGAAGCAGTGGACTGATATGTTTTTCTGATGATACCAATATGTATAATTATCAGCTATTTCAGTCTTTTTATAGAAATTATACAGAGGGTGGAGAGCGTGATTACATTTGCGTATATAGGGTAAACAGGGATGCAAGCGTGACGGAGATGACATTTGCGTATGATGACAGCCGGATACAGATGATTTTCAACACAGCAAAATACGAGAATCGTGACTGGAAGTTTATAGCGTCTGGCATACGGGATTTAAAAGATATGAAACTTACAGAAAAAGGCTACTTTATATATACATACTCAAATATAATAGCTCATGGTGGGCTGAAGGAGTATTTCAGAGTCAGTCCGTTGACGGATGAATGCAGGAAACTGACAAGAAAATATGTGTATGGGCTTAGTTATGTGAATTACAATATGCTTGTTATCGATTGGGATGAGTCAAATGCATCTGATATACTTGTGCCGTGTATGTTTGATGATTTATACAGACTGTACGCTGGTGAAAATCTGAAACCTGATGGTGGATGGATAGATGCAGACAAATATGAGTCTGTTATGTTGTCAATGTTCCCTGTCACTGTGACGGAGCTGAGGGATAAATGTGATTACAATCCAGAAAAAGATTCGTACAGATACCATGTCATCCTTGGAAAACAGTACCCACCATTCGGAGAGGTTGTGGACTATACCTACAACGATGATGGAACTGTTTCGCTTATTGTTGATGCGGTGTGGGCTGACAAGGGATCGGACATTGCATTTAGAAATACACTTACAGTAAAACCGGAAGATGATGGTACTTTCAAATATATGTCAAATCATATAGAGAAGATGGAATGTGACATACCGGTTTATTCTGACTGATATCCATAGGCATATATTCCGAGATCACGCAGTATTGACAGAGAGATCTTCGATGCGGAAAGTCCGTCCGCTGATAAAAACTGATTGTCATTTTCAGAAAGTGATATATTCGTGGCGAAAAAGTAATCATTATCATTAGATGTAATGAATCCGACGAACCAGCCGTTTATATTTATATCATCAACTCTGCCGGTACCTGTCTTGCCATACAGACTTTTTCCATCTGAGTTTGCAATAAACATGGACTCTATAACTGTATCCACATTTGTCTTAGACAGTTTCCAATCATTTTTTTTCAGGTGACATAGCAGTTCTACCTGCTCTACCGGGGATATAGTCAGAGAGGATTCCAGCCAGTAACAGTTCTGAGCTGAATTGATATTCTGATTTCCATATTCAATAAGACTGAGAAAATTTTTCACATCTGTGTGGTCCATGGCTGCATCCAGATTGTCAAAATACCAGTTTACAGATCCGGTCATGGCAGATCGAAGTGTCTGGTCTGTGTTCCAGGCATCAAAAGGGTAAGTGCTCCCATCCCAGCGCATAAATGAGTTGTCGGAAGTTATGATGCCATGTTCAAGAGCCATCACTGCGTCATATATTTTATATGTAGAATCCGGTGAAGTGCGGCATAGAGCTCTGTCCTGGTTATAGATAAACCATTTATCATTTCCTTTGTCGTACAGCACAAAACAGCCGTTGTAGCCAGAAAAGTAGCTGGATAGATCCAAGGATTCCAGATTCACTGGGGCAAAATCCTTGTATTGTGTATCATCCAGAGCATATACAGATAATGGCGCACTTACAGTCATCAGCAATATGATAATGAAAAATGCATATATACATTTTCGTTTTTCTCTCTTGGTGACAGGTTTGAAATCAACAATAAGCTGAAGTCTTATTTTAAGTAATTTTTTCCTGCTTTTGCTCTTGAATGATAGCGATGATGAACTACGGGATCTGCTTGCAGCCGCACGGAGGATGGTCTGCCCATACTTCGCGGCATAGTTTTGACCGAGGCTCTGCAATACATCATTGTCACATGCTTTTTCTCTGTCATGTCTTGCTGTATGTAATGTGTATATAACAACAGGATTGAACCAATACAGTATGCAGAATATACAGATAAACATATTCACGGCATTGTCTCTACGTTTAAAATGTTGTAGTTCATGTAACAAAATATGTCTCAGGTCGGTTATTGTGTAATCGGATATGCAGTCGTTGATTTGCCGTGGAATATATATAACAGGGCGGAATACACCTACAATGACCGCTCCAGATAAAGCAGAGGAGTAATATAATTTCGGTTTGTATCTGCGCACATTGCAGAGCTCAAGGCATTCCGAATATATATTCAATATGACAGTATCGTCGGTGACTGGAACAGCAGATTTTTTCAGCTTGTATAGTGATATGCCTGACACTATTAAACGGATAGAAAATATGCAAACTCCGGCAAGCCAGATAATAAAAAGGATCTTTGGATATATTGTTGATGTACTGTTTACAGATATAGCAAAGTCGTTCATCCAGTTCCCATTTGATGAAGGGCTGGTATTGATAGGCACAGGAGTAACTGTATTTGCGGCAGAAGTACCTCTGTGAAATAATGATCGTATGAAACCTATGGCCTGGAATATAAATGAATTATTTACAGGGATAAATGGAATTACGAGAAGAAACAGCACAATATATATGGTGTTGTATCTGCCGTTACATGTTAGCTGTTTTCTGAACATAAATCGAACAAATATCAGTAGTAGCAGAGAGAAACTTATGGATATATTGCTGATAAAAAAATGTGTGAAAAATTGAGTCAAGCCTTATTTCCTCCCGGTGCCTTTTACATTTAATATGTCTTGAAGTTCCTTTATA
>USSH01000026.1 GCA_900557435.1 uncultured Coprococcus sp.
ACTGCAAGACTGATATTTTTACAGCACACAAAGATACACAAAATACGCTGCATAACAGACTAGCATCACTATTCCACAAGGCTTTCTTAATTCCTTATGCTTATAAGTGCCAAGCCATAATAACGCTCCACTAAATATCGCAATTGCTGTATCTATTAAAAACTTGCTTTCAAATGGTACATTGCATATTAGTGCTGTTATTCCAATTACAAATAATATATTGAATATATTACTTCCTACAATATTACCTATTGCTATTCCAGCGTTACCCTTTCTTGCTGCGGCAACTGATGTTACAAGCTCAGGAAGTGATGTTCCGAATGCCACAATGGTAAGTCCTATGAATCTTTCGCTCATGCCAAAGAATCTTGCTATCCAGGATGCACCGCTTACTGCAAAATCGCTTCCTTTAACAACCATAACTCCGCCTATTATCATAAAAAGAAGACATTTCCATACAGGAATATCCTTGATTTCTCCTTCCTCCTGAACCTCTCCTTTTTTTGACATAATAAATAGATACACAAGAAATGCAATAAACAATAACAGGAACACTACCCCTTCTATAAATGTTATAGACGAACCTGTTAATCCAAATACAAGCAGCAATGCTGTTATTCCTATCATAAATGGAATTTCATATAATAATGTTGATTTCTGAATGGCTACATTGGTTATAACTGCTGTTATACCAAGAATTATAAGAATATTAAGAATGTTGCTTCCAACGATATTTCCAATCGTTATTCCAGCATTATTGTTAAGTGCTGCTGTTATGCTTACTGCCGCCTCCGGCATACTTGTTCCCATCGCAACTATCGTAAGTCCTATGATAAGCTGTGGTATTCCAAGCTTTCTTGCTATTCCGGCTGCACCTTCAACAAACCAGTCTGCACCTTTAACTAAAAACAAAAATCCTACTAATAAAATAAATACATATAAAACCATACGCTACCTCTTCTTTCTTAGACATTTAATTAATCTGCTAATTCTTATGTGCTGCAGTAGTATGTCTTATATGTCCCAATCACTTTACATTCAATTAATGTAAATAACATATGATTCAATAGGATTTCTTCAATAAAAATTCAATCGGGTAGGAGGTAGATAATTATTTTATCTACCGACCTCCCACACCACCGTACGTACCGTTCGGTATACGGCGGTTCTTTAGTTTTCACATATTTTCAAATAGAACTCTGTGAATGTAGGGTATCCCCATTCACGGAGTTTTGCGTTGTTTAAGGCAAACTGTACCATTCGATTGCTGCTACAATTCCAAATTCCTTGTCGCATATTTGCGTGCCATTGAATAAAGTTTTCATCCATTCCCAGTTCTTTGAGTTTACGATACTTCGTCTTAGATTTCTTCCATTGTTTCCAATAAATTGCCCTTATTCTGTGGCGTAACCATTCATCATTATTTTGCAACATACTTTTCATATCTGCCATTCCAAAATAATTTACCCATCCTCTGATAAATTGCGTCAGTTTCAATGCTCTGTATTCATTTCCCCATCCATTATGTCTATCAGTAAGCTCTCTGATTTTATTCTTCATTTTCTCTACTGATTTTGGATGTACTCGAAATCTGCATTTCCCTTTGTACTTGTAGAAACTATAGCCGAGGTACTTGACTTTGCTGATATGTGCCACACACGTTTTGGTACGGTTTACTTTTAAGAAAAGTTTTCCCTCAATATATGGCACAATGTTATTTAAGGCTCTCTCCGCACTTTTCTTGCTTTTACAGAAAATCATACAATCGTCTGCGTAGCGGACAAATCTGTGTCCTCTTCGTGTCAGTTCCTTATCTAACTCATTCAGCATTATGTTACTTAGAAGTGGGCTTAGTGGTCCACCTTGGGGCATACCAATCTCTGTCTTTTCAAACATTCCTCTGCTGATAACCCCAGCATTGAGATATTTGTGGATGAGCGAAATTACTCGTCCGTCTTTGACGGTTCGTGATAAGACTTCAATTAGTTTACTCTGGCATACTGTGTCAAAGAATTTCTCTAAATCCATATCCACCACATATACATATCCATCGTTGACATTAGTTTGGCATTGTTTCAGTGCATCGTGTGCACCTCTGTTTGGTCGAAAGCCAAAACTGTTTTCTGAAAACTGTTCCTCAAAAATCGGAGATAACACCTGTGTAACTGCTTGTTGAAACACTCTATCAACTACCGTTGGTACTCCCAGTTTCCTAAACTCGCCTTTTGTCTCTTTGGGTATTTCTACCCTACGGACTGGATTGGGTTTATATTTCCCATCCTTAATCTTTTGGATTAATTGCTTTTGGTTATCTCTCAGAAAGCCTAGAAGTTCATCCACGCTCATTCCGTCAACACCGCCTGCTCCTTTGTTTGATTTTACTTTCTTGTATGCCTTGTTAAGGTTATCCTTGTCTAAAATCTTTTCCATCAGATCGTCCGTCTGAAAATCTGTGATGATGTCGTTGTTTTCAGCAATCCTCTGATGGGCGAACACTTCTGCATACTCTTTCTGTTCCGCAGATACCATTTGCAGATAGTCCTCTATATGAAGTTGTCTGTTCTTAAATCCATCTTTGGTTACATTCATTTACTCACATCTCCTAAAGTTCAGTCCTTCCCATTATGTTTGCAACCATAATGGTACTATGACCTCTGCTGACTTCTTGCCATTCGTTGTTACTACAAGTTTCATACTCCGTTTCCACTTGCTGACAAGACCTCCCTAGGTACCACACGTTTCTTTCTCTCCATCCATCTGCCACATTTACCACAGCTAATTCCGAGTAGTTATTGGACTTCAATTTGTTGTGCAATCTTATCCTTAACTGTAGCCTGATGTGATTTCTGTTCGTCAGACCAGAGATTTGCCATCCGACTTCCTTCAGATTCCACCTCACGATGGACACCCTTGTCATTGGCTATGTCTTTCCCACTACCAGGGCAGACTAGGGACTTTCACCCGTTAGAAACGTGCGCCGCTAGGCGCACACAAACAAAAAGAGCGTGGGTTCGACTAACCCACGCTCTTTTTCAGGCTTACATATTCACATTCAAGTAATTTCCACAATAAGGACATTTGCTGGAATATCCAGTCGCTGCGCGGAAACTCGAACCACAGTTTGGGCATCTGACCGCCACAAGTCTCAGCTTATCTGGTGCCACCGGCTTGTCGTCCATGAGTTCTTCCTCACCAGTAAGCTTCTCATCCCTTACTGAATCCGGATCATAGCCGTATTTGCCGTTGTACTCGAATATATCTATCGTCAGACCTATCGGATACATGCCGGCCCCCCTTGTAAATCCTGTTGGTATTATAGCCTCGCGCTCAACATGATAGCTGTCAAAGTAATGCACGATCGTGTCCATCATATATGTATTGTTCACCTTAACAGAAGTATTCTCTGTGTATCCATATATCTTTGCAGGATACTTCACGCCTTTTTTGACTATCATCTTCTTGTTGTGGACCAATATCGCCACCACTATATCCATTCCCCCACCGATCAGTAGGAAACTTCCCGGAAGGCTCAGCATGGCCAGAGGGAATTTCCCAGGCTCTGCCACAATTGCAAATATAATTCCTGCGAAAACCCCGACAGCAAGGAATATACTGCCAACCAGAACCACTATCTTATGAGCTGCATTCATTTTATTTCTCCTTTTCACAAATATCTGCAAGATGAGTCCTTCTATGCCAACAAACTGAAATTACAAGCCATTTTCACAAAAACCACCGATTCTCTGCTCATGCCATGTCTACATCACCATCTGCCAGATTATGTACAATACAAGCAAGTGTCCTGGATAAAATGCATAGCAGAAGTATTTAAACCACTTCTTATGGTATCCCAGTTTTCCATTGTATAGCCATACCACTGGCAATGCGATGAGCGCAAACGCCTGCTGTGGGAACTCAAAGTTATGTCCCGCTATACTAAACGTATAACAATATCCGCTAAGCAGCTGTGCATTGATGTAATACATACACACGAGCTGTGCTATCAATTTCCATGGTTCCTTGCCCCGGAACAGATAGAACATTATAACCATGACAACTCCCGCTCCATAGAAATCAACCATGGTGATCGTTCCTATCACATATCCCACGAGAGTCACAACAATCGCAACCAGGATCCACAGCCATACCTTGCCCGTTTTTCTTACCTTGTCTATCAATGCTATCAGCAGTAAGCCTATGAGAAATGTCCAAAGTACATTCTGATGAAACAGATACAGGACGCTGTCTCCGGACACAAGATCAAACGGAACTTCAGATATCACCGCAAATATCAACATTCTGCACAGATATCTGCGGAAATTACTGGTGTGATAAAATCCCTCAACTATCATGAATGCGAATATCGGAAATGCTATTCTTCCTATGCACGTAAGTATATCCACATATGGAAACAATGTTGCCCACATATGATCGCTGAGCATACATGTCATCGCAATGATATGCAGCATACAGGAGCTGAATACTCCTGCCTTTATATTCCAGGACTGTTTCTCTGGATCAATCATTTTACCATTCTGTATATCCGTCATATTGATTCCTCCTTTTTTAATGTATCGCCCATCTCGCTCATGTAGGCGGGGCACGTCGTTGAAACCATTCCAATAATATGACTTCGTCATATTGGTTCCTAATATGTGCCGCCAACTCCTTCGCCCTTGTTAAATCCGAAGATGGCACAGCATATCAGATCTATGATAAACAATACCGACAATGTGATACATATAATGTTCTGCACTTTTTTGCTCTTGGAATTCAGAAATTCACTGAGCTTCGGTGCCGCTATATACACTCCAAACAAGCTGCCCAAGCCAAATGCAAGAAGCCCCACAAGACATATTCTTCCATTTACATTAAGGAACTCGTTCTTGTAATCCCAATACTGTGAGTTAAAGAAGAAATCCAGTGCCCAGCTCGCTATGAATTCTATGATTCCACATACCACCATCGCCATGGCGAACAGCTTCACCTTATCTGCCTTGAAGCGGTCAAGCAGGAATATGATGGCAACGCCGCCGACTCCGTACACAGGCAGCCACGGTCCATACATGGTTCCTCGGTTTACAAGAACATGATCCATAACTATATAGAGTACAACCTCCCAAAGCCATCCTATAAAACAGAACACAAAGAAGAAGAAAATGAAGTCCCTGAGACTGTATTCACTCTTTACCTTCATTCCCTCAGGAACCTCGACCGCGACATCCTGAAGAATATAGGTCGGCTTGGTCCATACATCAGCAACTCCCGCGTCTCCTGCCGACTGATAAGCAGCCTCGATAGCCTTTTTGTTATACGGTGCAGCATTGAATGCTTCCTCGACAAAATTTTCCACGCCTATATTCTGTCTGAACCAAAAGTACATCTCCGCATCAAGCTCCATCTGGAATGGCAATGCTACCAGAAGACCTGCAACCGGTATAGCCTTGATCATCCACACATGGATGCATGACAGATCCGTCAGGAACATCTTCCACTTATAACCCCTGGTCATCTCCCTTGACATGTTCTTCGCGTCTCTCCACTTGAGCATTGGGTTTTCCGCCAGGAGATATGGAACCATTCTGTACTGATAATACTTGTACACACCGCCGACTATCGTGAGCCACCAGAGTGCCATCACCACATTGTAACAGAACATGACCCACATAAGTCTAAGTAAATAATGTCTGTGGAAAGGCGCAAACATTCGGTTGATGGACACCTTGTCACTATACCTGCACTCCATGGCATAACGGCATTTGCCCACTATCGCCGCACTCTGTATAAAGAAATGGACAACAGCCATGATAAGAGCAGATATCAGCAGCATAACTATGACCTCGCCGGGATTTCTCTTCACATATGCCGTGTTAGCGCCTAAAAGCTTGATGATCCAGGTCTGTTTCACCGTCACCGAGTCTATCACACGGGCTACTGTCTCCGCTTTTTTCTCCGACATATGCTCAATCATCGGCAGATTCTTTACATACTCCTTGAGTATGGTCACATTGTCTGCCTCATGCTCGGTCTCCTGTCCAAGCACCTGATCTATCCCCTTCACGAACTTTGTCTGGGAAGAATCATCTACCCCAAGATAAGAGAAGATAAAACACACAGCGACCATAGCCATCCAAGCCATAAGCCCCCGCCTAAATACCGTGTTCCACGCTCCCTTTCTGAGCTGTTTCCTGTTCCAAGTCATTATAATATATTCTCTCCCTTATAAAATTTTAAATGTCATCTTCTTACGTCTATATCCCACACTTTTAATATCACATTACACATCAAGCTGCGAAACTCGTAACCTAAGTTATAGCTTGATGGTTTCATATTGCCTATCAGGGAAATACGAGGTCGCCGGTCCTTAGGTGGCGCCTCAAGCCATTCCACAGCCTACGGGGGGGGGGCGCAGCGCCCACTATATAAAGTCAAACGTCGCCTGCTCATAGGAAAGCTCCTGATATTCCAGCTCCTCCTGATCTGTCTTGCTGGTGTAGTCCACCACGACTGTCTGCTGCTTTCCGCCCACCATCTGCTGTCCCAGGATATAATTCACGTCAAAGCGTCCTGTGATGGCCGGTGTGGCACCACGGGCTGGCACGATAAGCTGTACATGGTTAGCCGCCAGCATGGCGAATATAGGCTCCCAAATATATATATCTTTTGCAGCACCAAATGGGTTGTCGATAAATATAGTCTTTGACTGTACAGACTCCTCAGGTGCCAGACTGTACATTCCGGCAATGTAGTTGATGACAGCAACCAAAAACTGAATGTAGATTCCCTGAGACTGTCCCGTACTTCCAACAGCCTCCTCATATCTGAGATAACGGCTCTGTTCCTTTATCCTCTCCCTCTTGTAGAGGTTGAGCTTTATGGCGTTCATATCAGTTACCATGACCCCGAACAGCTTCTTGAGTCCGAGACAGTCACGGATGTACTTGATTCTCTTTCTCTCATCCTCGTAGGCATCCGCGCCCTTCACTATGTCATCTATATAATCAGACATTCTCTGCTTTACAAATTCGTCCTTCACATAAGGTATAGTGAGATCGACCATCTTGATCACATCATCGCCCACCGTGATGCGTGACAGCTTTGGAAGCTTCTCAAGCTCAGTCTTGACATCCATACACCTCTGTACACACTGGTTCTCAAAATTCTCCTTGATGGCAACCATGTCCTCGATGCCCTTCTCGACACGCTCTTTCTCCAGCTTGATAAACTCAATGATCTGAAGAAGATTTGCCAGAAGCTCCTTTGCCTGACTGTAGGTATCCGGAACCTGAACATCCTGTCTGATCGTATTTGCCATCTCGAACACACCCATCTCCACAAGCGTATCCGCGGTCTGACCCTTGAATCTCATGATCTCATTCTTCGCGCGGTCAAGAGCCTTCATGCTCCTGTCGTACTTCATAAGACTTGTCTCAAATAACTGTCTGAGGGTATCCATGTCTTCATCCAGTACATTTCCACCGGACACATCTATGTCATTTGTATCGACTATTCTCTTTACATCCTTGTACAGATCCACCATGAAACCATACTGCTTATAATAATCACTGTATGCTTTCTCCGCTTCTTTGAATATGCGGTTCTTATCTGCAAGCACCGCATCTCCATTCGCTATAGCTGTATCCGTGTCAGCTGCGGATATCTCCTCACGCACATAGCTGCCATCGCCGTACGTTCTATTGATATTCTCTATGGCGTACTCTATGCTTCCCTCCAGCTTGCTGTATGCCTTCTGGTCTGACTTCTGCTGCTGCATAAGGGACGCGGCGATCAGTGTAAGTCTTGCCATCTCATCGTCCATCTCGCGAAGATTGTTCTCCGACGTCGGGTAAAGGTCCCCTGCACCATCAAACTGAGCAATATCAAAGCCTCTCTTCTCTATGGTCTTCTGTATTCTGTCCATGGATTTTTTCAGCGCATCCATGAGTTTCTTCTTATCCTCAAGATCCGGCACATGTTCCTTTGAGACCGCCAGCATTGCCATGAATTCCTGCTCAAGCTGCTCATCTGAAATGTCCAATATTTTTCTGTATTTCTCAGGCACTCCATCCTGCCATCCTGTCGCAGACGCAGACGAGCCGTCAGCATCTTCTGTAGATCTCACATTCTCTGTCTTAGGCAGATACGGCTCAAAATACTCCGTCCACTTGTACTGTATATCTTCTATATTTTTAGTGATTCCGGCAAGTTTTGCCTCGGTCTCTCCAACCGTGGTCGACCACTTAAGCACATCGCTCTGCAATCCTGACAATTTGTCTGCAAGCTCAGACTTTCTCTGTCTATACTCCGCAAGCCTCTGTTCTTCCGGTCTCGCAAGATCTGACAACTGCTCTATCATGACAAATGTCTGTCTTCTGTCAGATTCCTTTTGCTGTCTCTGCTGCAGATCACCATATCTCTCAGTGTTATTTTTGAGTTCTATCTCTGTAGTTCTGATAGCTGTCTTAAGTGCCTCCAGCTCATCCTTCTTGTCAAGAAGTGCCTGGTTCAGCTCCCTCTCCCTATCCTCGGCCCCTGTATACCTCGCATCGACAAGCCTTGTGACAAATGCAAGATCCTCCTGATAAGTTGCAAGCTTCTCATTTATAAGATTAATCTCCTCCGTAAGATCTGCAATCCTGTCTGCATTTGCCTTTCTTGCATCCTCTACGGAATCTTTTGACATAAAATATTTCCTGTCTCTTCCTATGATAAGCATGTTCTCTGCCGGAACTATCGCTGAGTCTGAAAGTTTGTCCATATCGTACACCATGACGCATTCGCTTCCGGTGTCTATCGAACCGAGATTTATATCGTCCTCCAGACTGTCAAATCCCTTTGTCACAACACTGTATGGGATATACGGATTTGCCTGAAGCAGCTCCTTCTTTGTATCGTCCGGCAGTGCCGACAGATAATCAGCTCCATGCATAGCCATGAGTCCGTGGCGGGTCGATATGTAATTTATTACTGTCTCAGCGCCCTCCGATGGTGGGAATGGTCTGCCATCCTCATAGCATTTGGCAAGCTTTACAAGTCTGTCTATCTCCTGCTGACGCTTTATCGTCTCTGTTATGGTTCCCTTTATCCTGTCATTTATAACATTGGTTATATCCTTAGGATCGTCCACTGAGTATACTGCCATTATACTGTCAAGCTGACTTCCCGACTGTCTGTACGCCTCGGCATCAAGTCTTGCGTCCTCACAACTTCGCTCCAGTGCATCGTACTCCGCCTGCACGGTCGTCAGTCTGTATCTGTCACCGTACAGCTTTGTCCTGCCATCCGCTATGGCTATTTCCAGCTCTGTCATCTCAGCAAGGATCCTGTCAGTCTCCTCCTGAGCCTTGTTCTTCATATCCTTCACATCGCCCACAACAAGCAGGTTGACCGCTGCCGCAAGCTCACTTATTCGGGAGCTTATCTCATCTATCTTGGCTGTGGCATCAGTGATATTGTTCTCAGCAACTGCCTGTGCGATCTCCGCCTCCCTCATAACTTTTCTGCAGTACTCTGCCTCCTCGAAGGCGTGATCGTAGCTTGTCTGTGTCTCCTGTCTGGCATTCATCAGCTCCGAAAGTCTCTTCTCATCCCGGATATGTCTGTTGTACGCATACAGCGCCATCTTCTCACCAGATGAGCCGATATTGTTTCTTATATTGTCAACTATGAGTCTGTTCTCTTCATACTGACGTCTGTTCTCTCTATATACAAGGTAGTCATTTACACTCTCCTTGTAACCGATCTGTGATTTCAGCTCAGCCAGTTTCTTCTCATTGTCATCTATCTGTCTTGCCGTGTCATCCATCTTACGGCTCATGTCTTCAAGGCGCAGATAATCCCTGGTAACTCTGAGGTTTGCCAGTCGCCTGTTCTGCTGCTCCATCTGCTCTCCGGCATCAGCCTTTGCCTTTGCCAGCTCCTCCATGTGGGTGTCACCCTCCTGCGTACATGCCCTTCCCGTGGCATACACATCGGCAAGCCCCTTGCATATCCTGTCATTGTCCTCATAAAGACCTATACAGGAATTCACTTTGCCCTCGAGTACATTTATCAGATCAATCTGGTGGTCGTAGTTGGCTATGTCACGCTTTCTCTGCGCCAGAACGTTCAGCTTGTCCTTAATGTCGAGAAGAGTCTCCGCCATGGTGTCCTCCTCGCCATTCCGTCCTGTCTTTGTCGCAAATGCCTTCTCTATGATCTCCTCTATGAGCAGATCCTCCACAACCTTCCTCGTGGTCCTGTAATTTGTTTCAAAATAAGTTCTGACATGTCCCTCGGTCTTGTTGATCCCACGTATGATCTCCCAATGACTCTCGTGAAGTCCATATCCGCTTATAAATCTCTGGTACTCGCCCTTCTTGTCAAATACCCTGACTTCCAGACTCATATCCCTATGACCAAGTTCCTTGAGATAGGTCTTTAATCCATTGAAAGTAATTCGTTCATTTCCCTCCGACAATGGAAGGTTCACTATATCATTTTTGTTGTATCCCCTGTAGAAAATACAATAGTTAAAATACTCTATGGATGCCGTATCTTTCTGTATCTCCCCGGCGTCAGCTGCATCCTTCGCCTTTCTGGCGCAGAATCCAGTGGTCATATATCTATATCCATCCTTGATATCTGCCTCATCCAACTTCCACTCTATCAGAGAATGTATAACCGTATTGCCACCACCTGCACGAAAAAGCTTCTCCACCGGCTGTTTCTCATCCAGAGTACAATTTGGTATCAGATTCTGAAGAAGAAGCAACATAAGGATACTCTTTCCTCCTCCATTTGCCAGATCGTACAGAGTATTCTTGCCGTACATCCTCATGGTGAAGTCATCATACTGCTGCGTACCAAAGTTATATTTTACATTGTTTACCCTTATCCTGTTGATACTAGGCATCCTCTTCTTCACCTCCAAGCAGCTGATACAGCCGTCCTCTGTATTCCTCAAAATAATTCTCCGACAGAGCCTTCATCCTGTCAGTCGGATAATATCTGTCCGCATTCTCCACAAATAATCTCTGGGCTGACATAAAGTTGAACACCAACTTCACATAACCCGCCCGGGATGCCTTGGACGCCCTGGCGCTGTCGCCCTCCTGATTGCCCGTCACCGCCGGGAGCTCATCCCACAGAAGCGCTATCGCCTTGAAGCTGTCCTGTTCAACCTCGTCAGTTGACAGAACATCCAGCTTCTTAGTTATGTCCGCCAGATATTTGCTTGTCTCATCTATGATATTCTCTGATTTCACATACTCCCTAAACTGGTAGCTGGATGAATCCTTGTAGAAGTAGAGAAGTGTCATATACATAATGAAGTAACACAGATAGAGCTCCTTGTTCAGCCGAAGTCCCAGAAGCCTTTTCATGTCGTCATTCGTATAGCCAAATACCCTATTGCCCTCTCCAGCTGTTATATACAGACTGTCATTGTACTCGTACAGTGACAGGTTCATCTTCTTCATAATATTCATGACGATATCATACACCTCTGCATTGCCGTAGAACTCATCGTACAGCGGACCATTGTCGGGATGTTTTTTGCAGATCTCCTCGCCCGATATAAGCTTTGAATATATCTCTATCGCCTTGTCTAAATTCTTGCTTTCCATCTTTTTATCCCTTTCTGAACTGGATTCCTGTTACGTACATGTCCTCGCCGATCTGTATCTCTTCTTCCGGATGGAATTCCAGTGTGAATGTCATGCCTCTGTATGCATCAAGTGAGAGTTCCGGCGCGTACATCTCACGGGAGAGTTCCGAACTGCTGCCTCCAGTCGTATTTGCAGACTCAGCCGCTGCCAGCATCTTTTCATCATCCTTCTTCACACGCTCTATGTGATCCACCAGCATTCCCTCCAGCATGGTATCCGGCTTCTTCAGGATCTCATCCACACTGTATCTATCCTTCTGGGCCAGATGTGTGAGGAAGGAATAATAATCTTTGTTATCGTAGATTTCTTTTCCGAACTTTACCTCAAGGATGCCGTTGAATTCTTTGAGACTCAGGTGTCCCCACTTGTTTATCTGATCTAGGAGTTCGTGGAACAGCTTTGTAAAGTTGGCACTTATCTGTTCATCAAGGAGTTCATCCTCATAGCGGAAATTCGGATCAAGCTGCTCTTTTTTCACCTTTGTTGTCTTCGCATTGTCCTCAGACTTCAGCGTGAGCATATGATCTATGGATGTCATGCTGAACGACTTCACTATCCTCGGTGCAAAGAGAGGCGCAAGTATGGTTAGCATTTTATCCGGTCTGTCCTCTTTTATTATAGTCTGCAACTGCCCTGCGAAGTCAAATGCCGGCCTCAGCTTTTGCAGTTTTGCCTTATGTATGATATTGTCCGATATGTTCTGCAGCTCCATGGTGCTGCTTATCAGACTGCCATGCTTGATAATGGTCCTCTTGAGTTCCAATTCAAGCTGGCTTATCTCCTCCATTGCCTTCAGGTTGCCCTTGCCCATATTGTCGTAGCTTGCCTTGGTGATTGCCTTGTCAACCAGAGCCTTGTTCTTGGCAAACAGTTTCTGCTCGTCAGCGAACCATTTGCCGACGGTCTTCATATAATTCTCATATTCCTCCGCGCCCCTAAATACATCGATGGAGAGGAGATTTACTATCTCGTCCTTCTCTCGGATCAGCCTGTTCACCTCACTGTTGATCCTGCGCACAACCTCGATTCCACCGCGGAAGTTTTCCCCGACTATCATCTTCTCAAGAAGGAGCTGCTGAACGTTGATCTTGCTCTCGTCCTTGATCTCCTTGGTGTCCAGATAGAATTCTATTCCATCCGCCGTGATAAAATAGAGCACCTTTCCGTCAACTATGTGGCTGTCGATCAGCTTCACTCGTCCAGTCTTCCGCTGCTTTTTTCCCGGATCATAGAATGTGAATGCAAATGCCCTTCCATCGTTCTTGATCTTGTCAAATATATACATTATCAGATCAGCCCTGTCATCCTCCGCGATCTCCACATCAAAGTCACGATTCAACAGCTGACCCACAAAATCCTCATACTCATCATATGACACTTCACGCTCATTGAAACTGTTTTCCTGGATAAAAAAACGCAAGAGCGCCATCGTTATATAACCCATGTCCAGCTGTGCATAGCGCCCTTCTTTATACTGCGCAAATGTAGTCTCAGCCAGAACAAAGAAAGGGTAATATTTTCTAAGATTCTGCATTCTTGCGTTGTGTTCTTCAATTATGTCATTTATCATCACGTATTTAAGTGCCATATTTTTCTATCTCTGTACTTTCATGATTATTTTCATACCAAATCTGACTATTGTTGTCCTTGAACATATCTAAATGTGGACATACAGATTTAGTATACCATGGTACATTTGCCGATACAAACTAAACTGTCACTTTTCCCACTTTTTACGGCTGTTTTTACCATACAACCGGCTGTTTTCAGGAATCACACACGTTTTAGGTCGCACACTGTTTATTACTGTCCTGCCCTTTCACAGACAGCCTCCATAAATTCAGTAGCACCTCTGCTATCCTGTCCCTGATCGTTTATTCCGAAATACCCCAGCTTGTAGTCATCGCAGTCACCGACTATCCTGAACTGGATCAGCACCGTCACCTGTGCCCCTTTATATTCTGCATTTCCGTCAAACTCTACAATATCGTCTCCATCTGTTGAGGTAAATGCTGTCCAGTGTTCATCGGTACAAAACAGGTCAAGACCTTCTCCATATGTAGTGTAATCATCCTCAAATACCGTCTGTTCCTTGATAAAGTCTATCCTCTTATCCGGAAGATCCGCCGCGGCCTTTCCGATGCCTGCCTCACCAATTCCTGCAATACTCAATATTACCGTCAGCATTATCGCCAGCACCTTGAAGAATTTATTCTCCCTGAATCTCTCCCATTTTCTCACATTGAGTGCAAATGCCAATATTCCGCCCACAACAGCTCCGCCTATATGCGCATAGATATCAATATTTTCCTCATATGTGTAAACGGCATATATCACAACAAGAACTATGGCTATAGTCATATCCCTGCGGCTTGCCTTTTTGCTTCCCATCACTGACAGGAAAACAGCTGCACACATAACGCCAAATACTGCTCCTGAAGCGCCTATTGAAAAGTGCATTCTGCTCGGGTCCATCACATGTGACAGATTCATGGATATAAGTCCGGAGGCAATTCCCGAGATAAAATATATGATGGCCATACGAAGGGATCCAAGCTTCTTTTCCACCGTTGAACCGAACATGAACAGTGCAAACATATTTCCGACAAGATGATCAAATCCCGAATGAAGGAACATTGATGAAAGCAGTCTTCCATATTCTTTATTGAGCTTGACATACTCATAGTTGAGTCCGCCCGTCCTCGAATAATTGTCAACACCAATGCACATGATTCCAGCTATAACATTTGCCAGAATCAATATAATCGTAACAACGGGAATCACCCTCTTCATCTGTGGCTGCTGAAATCCCCCGCCACCCATCTGCTCTGGGCGGATCACGTACGCTGTGTCCTGATCTTTATACATATAGTTACTGTCTTCATAGCTTTGACTGTCTCCTCCAAATCCATATTCGTATGTGTTATCGTTCTCCACAATATGTCCCCCTGTCATATATAATGATCCAATTCGCATCGCCCTGTGAACCCCTGAATTATCAGTCCTATCCACCAGTGCTATAATTTGCCAATAATATATCCTATTTCACATCATTATTTTGCCTTATTTATCTAGTCAAAAACTCTCTTAAGCACCTCGTCCTCATACAGCACCTTCTTGGCAAGCTCTCTGTATTTCTCCTCGTGAAGATATGTGTGTCTGTGCGGCTTGATCTGCGGTGCCATGTCTATTGCCTTCACAAAGTCCTCCCTCTTCAGATCAAGTGTGGCCACATAATTCCAGAATCCTGTCTTCTCAAATATCGCATTTACCCTGACATATCTGTGATCCTGAACAACCGCCATTATATAGGTAGCTATTCCTACCTGGATTCCGTGAAGCTGAGGCTGCTCAAGCATCTTATCCAAGGCATGTGAGATCAAATGCTCACTTCCGGATGTAGGTGTGCTTCCGCCTGCTATCTCATTTGCAACACCACTCATGGCAAGTGAGTCGAGAAGCTCCTTCAGGAACAGATCATCCTTTATGGTCTCAAAAGGAGTCCTGACAAAGCTGTTCACCGCCTTCTTCGCGATCATCACAGCAAAATCATTCATCTCCGAATATCCAAGTTCTGATTCAAAAAGCCAGTCATAGAGCGATGTTATCTTGGACACCATGTCGCCGATTCCTGAATAAAGGAATCTCTCCGGAGCTGATTTGATGATCTCCGTGTCCGCTATTATTCCGTATGCCATTCTGGCTGGCACTGATGTTCTTCTGCCATTTACCATAAGCGACGCGCTGGCGCTTGAAAATCCATCCGACGACGCCGATGTAGGAATGCTTACAAAAGGAAGCTTTCTCAGATATGCCGCGTACTTTGCCACATCGATAACCTTTCCGCCGCCGATACCCACTATCACCTGCGCCTTCGCATCTATGTCAAATGCAAGTCTTATTATGTCCTCTATATTGGTAGAATCCAGCTCTCTATATTCCACGACAGTTACATTCTCCCTTTTTAGAGAATCCATGACCTGCTGCCCAAACATATCAATGAGTCCGTTTCCGAAATATATAACTGCATTCTTCATACCCGAACCCGCTATATATTTTCCCAGATTATTCAAGGTTCCCTTTCCTATCTTTAGTATTGTAGGTATTGCTATATGACTTCCTGCCATGATCTTCCTCCCTGTTCTACAATCTTCAGACCGGATTCTTGCAATCTGATCCCGATCTGTAACCTTTTTTCCTCCAACTTGAATAAATCAAATTCAAACATTACTTATTATAATGTATATATTCTTTATTGTGAACCGTTAACAAATTTACATACTAAATATATTTTATACAAATCTTTATCTTTACTTTAAAGTTCTTACACCATCTTCATATTTGTGCCGGAAAAACACAATTTCTACACATCTTTTCCAAAATTAGAACACATTTTTTCAGTATATTATTAACTGTAAACAGCGAGAGCGTAAGCGAGTTGTTTACAATCCCCTT
>USSH01000027.1 GCA_900557435.1 uncultured Coprococcus sp.
GCAAGGAAATGGGGATAGCATAAGATGATAGGTTTTTAATATCTTCTGTCTGGTCACATTATAGCATATACGTGATACGTTTATAATATTCTAGTAATCATCGAAAACGCATGAGCCCCCAATAAATTTCGATATTATCAGACATTTGTCGCCTTTTGTGTAAAAAAACTGCAAATTCTATTTGACTATAGTCTAATTTTATAGCGTTATTTAACAAATTTTTTCTCATGTATTGTTAAAAAAAAAGGTTGATGATAGAATAAAACAGTGAAAATGGAAATAAATATAATTATTTATCCAAGGAGGGAATGAATCACATGAAGATGTTAGCAGATTTCGATAAGGAAGGCTTCAAGAAGGAAGTCATTACTAACGTAAAGACTCTTTTCCGTAAGCCTATCGAGGAGGCTACTCCACAGCAGGTATTCCAGGCAGTCAGCTACGCAGTTAAGGACGACATCATTGACAGATGGATTGCTACACACAAGGAGTATGAGAAGAAGAACGTCAAGACAGTTTACTATCTGTCTATGGAGTTCCTTATGGGTAGAGCACTCGGTAACAATCTTATCAACTTGACCTACTACGATGCAGTTAAGGAAGCACTTGATGAATTAGGATTTGATCTGAACTTTATAGAGGATCAGGAGCCGGATGCCGCTCTGGGTAATGGCGGTCTCGGACGTCTTGCAGCCTGTTTCCTTGATTCATTAGCAACTCTTGGTTATCCTGCATACGGATGTGGAATCAGATACAAGTATGGTATGTTCAAGCAGGGAATCAAAGACGGTTATCAGTTAGAGATGCCGGATGACTGGCTCAAGGATGGCAACCCATTCGAGGTAAAGCGTTCAGAGTACGCTGTAGAAGTTAAGTTCGGTGGATATGTCAGAGTTGAGAACAAGAATGGCAGAAACTACTTTATACAGGATGGATATCAGTCAGTTCGTGCCGTACCTTATGATCTTCCAGTCATCGGATATGGCAACAACGTTGTAAATACACTTAGAATCTGGGATGCTGAGGCAATCCAGGAGTTCTGCCTTGACTCATTTGACAAGGGTGAGTACGAGAAGGCAGTAGAGCAGCAGAACCTTGCAAAGACTATCGTTGAGGTTCTCTATCCAAATGACAATCACTACGCAGGTAAGGAGCTCAGACTGAGACAGCAGTATTTCTTCATCTCAGCTTCAGTTCAGAGAGCAATCCTCAAGTTCAAGGAGCTCAACAAGGACATCCACAAGCTGCCTGAGAAGGTAACATTCCAGATGAATGATACACACCCAACAGTAGCAGTTGCCGAGCTCATGAGAATCCTCATGGATGAGGAAGGTCTTGAGTGGGATGACGCATGGGATATCACAACAAGAACATGTGCATACACCAACCATACGATCATGGCAGAGGCTCTTGAGAAGTGGCCTATCGAGCTGTTCTCAAGATTACTTCCACGTATCTACCAGATCGTTGAGGAGATCAACAGAAGATTCGTTCTCAAGATCCAGGAGATGTATCCGGGCAACCAGGATAAGGTTAAGAACATGGCAGTTCTGTACGATGGTCAGGTTAAGATGGCTCATCTTGCAATCGCAGGCTCTTACTCAGTAAACGGTGTTGCAGCTCTTCATACCAAGATCCTTGAGGAGAGAGAGCTTAAGGACTTCTATGAGATGAGACCAGAGCAGTTCAATAACAAGACAAATGGTATCACTCAGAGACGTTTCCTGCTTCATGCTAACCCACTTCTTGCAAACTGGATTACAGACAAGATTGGTGACGAGTGGATAACCAATCTTTCACACCTTAAGAAGCTCAAGGTATATGTGAACGATGAGAAGTGCCAGCAGGAGTTCATGAACATCAAGTATCAGAACAAGATTCGTCTTGCAAAATACATCAAGGAGCACAACAATGTGGATGTAGATCCTCGTTCGATCTTCGATGTACAGGTTAAGAGACTTCATGAGTACAAGAGACAGCTCCTCAACATTCTTCACGTTATGCATCTGTATAACAGACTGAAGACAGAGCCAGAATTCGATATGTACCCAAGAACATTCATCTTTGGAGCAAAGGCATCAGCAGGCTACAAGAGAGCTAAGCTTATCATCAAGCTCATCAACTCAGTTGCAGATGTTGTCAACAACGATGCTTCAATCGATGGAAAGATCAAGGTTGTATTTATAGAGAACTACAGAGTATCCAATGCCGAGATCATCTTCGCAGCAGCAGATGTATCAGAGCAGATCTCAACAGCTTCAAGAGAGGCTTCAGGTACAGGTAACATGAAGTTCATGCTGAACGGTGCACCTACACTTGGAACCATGGACGGAGCAAATGTAGAGATCGTTGAGGAAGTTGGCATCGAGAACGCATTTATCTTCGGACTCTCAGCAGAAGAGGTTATGAAGTATGAGCGCGAGGGCGGCTACAATCCAATGGATATCTACAATAACAACCAGGCTGTAAGAAGAGTTCTCACACAGCTTATCGATGGCACTTATGCAAAGGATGATCCTGACAGATTCAGAGATCTCTATGATTCTCTCACAAAGGAAGATGTATACTTCATCCTCAAGGACTTCGATTCATATGCAGAGGCTCAGCAGAAGGTTGACAAGGCATACCAGGATGAGAAGGGCTGGGCAAAGATGGCTATGCTCAACACAGCATGCGCTGGAAAGTTCTCATCAGACAGAACTATCGAGGAGTATGCAAAGGAGATCTGGAAGCTTAAGAAGGTTAAGGTTTCACTTGACAAGTAATTTATATTTATTAATATAGAATGCAGCAGGGGCTGCCGGAATTCGCGTAAGATTCCGGCAGCCCTTTGTTTGCATGTGTGCCACCTGATATTAGATTGCTGAAAGTAAAAACATGTCGTTTATGAAGAAATAATGTCGTTAATGCATGTTGGATTGTACTTGCGTTTCTTCTCAGATATAATGTAGAAGGAGGTGGCAGGATAAAGCTTGAAATACATGGGGTTACCTAAAACCGATAATAAATGAAAGAATATAATAGGAGAGAAGAATGGCAAGAAATATTCAGAGGGAGTTTGTAAAATATTATAAAGAAAGGCTGGCATCACTTGGATTTATCAAAGTGAAGGGAAGACAGCCGTATTTTGTTAGGTTAGTAAATAATGAAATAATACATATTTTAACACTTGATACTGGCATGTCAGCAAAAGATGGTTACAAGGTAGCACATCTGGAATGTGGGATAGCAACTGTATACAGACAGGAGATTAACCTTTCTGTGACACCTAGACACAATAGTGATTGGTTGGTGGATTATACAAGATATTATAGAGAAAAGAATTTCCCAAATCAAGTAATAGAATATCCAAGAGATCTAAAAATGTACTATTACAAAGAAGAGACAATGGATGAAATCATAGGGGAAATGTGGACTGGTATAAGAGATATAGTAGCAGAATTCGACAAGATAATAAATATGGAGAATGTGTTGAGTTGGTTGATGAAGTATGATGGTGTAAATATCCATCAGTCGGACTTGAGTTTGAATGATCAGTATAATGCCGAAGAGTCATTGTACTTTTTGAGAAAAAAGTTTCCTTTAAATAGTTTTAAACAGAATTTTGATGTGCAAAAGGATGAAATAATTAATAGTCCGTTGGATAGTGATGAAAAAAACAAAAAGCTGATTAGTAAAATAGAATGGGAACATGAACTATATGCAGATAGAGAGAGATTTCAAGATTGTAAAGAGAACTATGAACAGGGCATGCAATTATTGAGAGAACACTATGATAGAAACATAGAATATCTCAATGGTATGGGAATTGACGTGGAGAGAAGAGATATCACAGATTTGTTTGATTAGTTGTCGTAGAGTTATACAATTGCTGCAAATCTTGTCAACCCCTCTGTAGCTATGGTATGATAAATATATATAGTTTTCGCGGGAAACGAATGGCACCGGCAATTTGGCAAAGTCGAATTTGCAGGGTCAGTATTTGAAAAGGGGGTTATATACATATGAAAAGAAGAGTATGGCAGAGAATCGTTTCACTTCTGCTAGTATTTGTCATGGTATTTACGGTGGCAGTGATCCAGCCGGATGTAGATGCATTTGCTGCGGCGAAGACTCCGGTGGCAACCCATGGCAGATTGTCGGTGAAGGGCGCAGACTTGGTGGATGCAAAGGGCAGAAAGTTCCAGCTCAGAGGAGTCAGTACACATGGGATCAACTGGGATGTGGGATATCCGTATGTGAATAAAGCGGCATTTCAGACACTGAGGGATGACTGGGGTGCAAATGCAGTCAGACTTGCGATGTACACTTCCGAGTACAATGGTTACTGCTCAGGAGGCAATCAGCTTGCACTTAGGAAACAGATATATAAAGGCGTCAAGTGTGCGACAGAGCTAGGCATGTACGTTATAATCGATTGGCATATATTGAATGATGGCAATCCTATGACCCAGCTTGCGCAGGCAAAGTCGTTTTTTGCTATGATGGCAAAGAATTTCAGAAAGCAGAATAATATCATATATGAGATCTGTAATGAGCCAAATGGCTGTGACTGGAGGACGATCAAGAGCTATTCAGCTCAGGTGATCAAGGTCATCAGAAAATATGATAAGAACGGTATAATAGTCGTAGGAACCCCAACATGGTCCCAGCTGGGGTCGGATGGAACCCACAACGAGGTTGCAGACAGTCCGATAAGAGGGTACAAGAATATCATGTATTCACTTCATTTCTATGCAAATGAGTGGAGTCATAACAAGTATCTCCCAGCAAAGCTTGCGTATGCGAGGAAAAAGGGGATAGCGGTCATGGTAACTGAGTATGGAATGTCGGCTGCAAGCGGCGGCGGTGGCATAAGTACTGCGAATATGAAAAAGTGGTTTGCAAGGCTGGACAAATACAACATAAGTTATTTTTGCTGGAGCCTTTCCAACAAGAATGAATCATGCTCTCTGTTGTCGTATAAGACACGCAAGACGAGCAAGTGGAAGACCTCTGAGCTGTCGGCGGCTGGAAGATATATCAGATCGGCATACAGAGCGAGAAGAAAGGCTCTTGGAAGCAAAGCCTGACAGACTTGATGCAGGCACAAACTTTGGCTTGTTGCCTGCGCAAATAAAAAGCCGGAATACAGAATGAAATGAATCATCTGTATCCCGGCTTTTTCAGTGACCTGAAAGTCATCTTGATGATGTGGTATATACCACATGTCAGTGCCAGCTAATTAAGCTACAACTGTTACGTTTGTTGCTCTCTCCTTAGAAGCGTCCTTTGGATCTGCCTCTACATCGAAAGAAACCTTCTGTCCCTCGTTAAGAGTCTTATATCCATCAGCGTTGATAGCTGAAAAATGAACAAATACGTCCTTTCCTGTCTCATCGTCTGAGATGAATCCATAACCCTTTTCTCCGTTGAACCACTTAACTGTACCGTTCTTCATCACGAGTACCTCCTAAAATGTTGATATTTTGTACTCAATGAAAACACTACAATATACCCTATAGAGAATATCTTACAGAGAATACTCCAAAGAAAAGTTTACCTTATATAGCAATCGAACCGTTAATCTTGAATACGCTACTATCATATTATGTCATGTTCCATTTGTCAATAAATGATGTGATTAAATCTCTGTTCATATTTGAAATAAGACAGCAGAGTCAAAATGTTGAGATGTTCCCCAAAAATCCTTGTAAAGTCAAAGTAAAGAGGAGTGTCGTTTTGTTTGTTAACAGCGTGGGCGACAGTATTCATATAAATGAAAATAATGGATATATATAACTACAGGAAGTTGTAGAATGTGAAATGCATTTATTTGCTGCCGGTGTTCAGGAGGACATGCTCCTTTCTGGAAAAAATCTGCGCCCGGTGTGTTGCCGGTGGTCGCTGGTGTTCAGAAGGACATGATCCTGTCTGGGTTAGAGGTTGTGTAAGTACATAAGGGGGAGAACATGCATAAAATAAAAGTTATAATTATTGGAATTGTTGGGGCTGTGGTGGTGTCTTATATTATTTCGACATTGTATACCAGATATAAATATCCAGTCAGTCTGCCAGATGATAAATCTAGTGGAAGGAGTGTGTGTATATATGAGAATGGGCAATATGACCTGATAGATGCGGAGGAGTATATAGATTCGGTCCTTTTAGGGGTCATGCAGGATGACTGGAATGATGAGATGCTCAGGCTTATGGCTGTGCTCCTGCGTACGGGGGTGTATTACCAGATGGAGAATCAGGTGGAATCGCAGTCTGACAAATCTAATTTGATAAATGAGACGGAATTGAGGGAGATTAGATATACATATTCAGAGTTAAAGGGAAAATGGGGGGAGGACTACAAGAACGCGTCCAGACGTTCAAAAAGTGCAGTTTCAGATACGCGAGGGGTGGTCATACGGTACGATGGTCAAGTTATTCTTCCCGCCTATCATGTGGTCAGTGTGGGACATACTGTAAGTGCGGAGGAGCTGTATGGGTATGACATTCCGTATCTGAGACAGGTGGATAGTGGCGCAGATAGAATGTCATCGGATTTTTACACCACTGGGTTATTCAGCGAAGACAGGTTGAGAAAAGTATTTGCCAGATGGCTGCCAGAAGGACAGTCCGCGACGTCAGGAGGTGTGAATATCCTAAAGGCTACGCCGTCGGGGTTTGCCGTGACAATTGATGTGTTCGGCGCTGAAGTTAGTGCTTCGGATTTTTGCATGCAGCTGGGATTTCCGTCGACAAATGTGCACATAGACAAGCCGGATGATAAATATCGAGTGGTATCCATAGGCGTGGGAAATTCTTTGGGATTGTCTCTTTATGGAGCGGCTTTGCTTGCCGCAAATGGGGAAAACTATGAGGAAATAATACAATATTATTATAACGGCGTGACGGTGTCCTGATAGAGAATACAATGGTCAAGGATGAAATGTGAAGTTGAAATGTATCAGCTGCAATAAGAGTTAGCAGCATTGTGTATCAGCTGCAATAAGAGTCAGCTGTATTATGTATCATTTGCAATAAGAGTCAGCTGTATTATGTACCAGAAAAATAAATTGGCAGAAGTGTATAATAGTCATCTTTTCTGTGCATGCTACAGATGAGGTGATGATTATGAAGAAATTTTTGAGCGGAGTAAAGAAGAACATATTCTATATCTCGCTTATCACAGGCATGGCAGTGCTTGTGACAGTGCTGGGACTTTATAACGCAAAGACGAATTCAAAGGAAAAAAATATTGTGATAGGACAGAACACACCGTATGGAGATACATCAGAATCCGGACAGGAGACAAAGGAGACGCTGAGTGGCAAGGATAAGAATTCAGAAAGCACTCCTGACAAGAACACTACAGCTTCTGATGCTATTCAGGAACAGACAGATGAAGACGGTAACGATCAGATTAGCGATAATACAGATTTGGCTGGCGATAGCGCGGATGATGGAACAGAAGATACAGCTCAGACTGGACAGAATACAGCTCAGGAGTGTACACAGGATGAAAACGAGGCAGCAGATTGTGCGACAGAGACTGCTGCAAGCGGAGATCCAGCACTCAATTATGATCCGAAGGAGAGCATTAGCTGGCCTCTTGCAGGTAACGTGATCATTCCCTACAGCATGGATACAACAGTGTATTTTGAAACGCTGAATGAGTATAAGTGCAGTCCTGCCATGGTGATCGAGGCAAAGACAGGCGACGAGGTAAAGGCGGTATACAAGTGTAAGGTGGCTGAGGTATCGAGCAATTCCGAACTGGGAAACTATGTCAAACTTGACCTGGGCAATGGCTATATAGTCACACTTGGACAGTTTGAGGATATAAAGGCTGCCCTCGGAGAGTATCTGGAAGCCGGCGATGTCGTGGGAACTATTGGTGAGCCAAGCCGGTTCTACACCAAAGAGGGAACAAATCTCTACTTCGCAATAGAAAAAGACGGAAATCCGGTAGACCCTATGTTGTTAATCCAGTAGCCGGAATGGGGACAGGCACCTCCGTCCCCGTGGGGTCAGGTACCTCCGTCCCCCGAAGGGGCGGGCATAAAAAACAGCCATCTCTGTGGTTGAAACAGAGATGGCTGTCTTTTTATATGTATGTTATATCCGTATCACAGCAAGCTGTGATATATGAGGCATTAACCCATTACAACCTCAACTGAGTGAGTCTTGCCGTCGCCAAATGCTGGAAGAACATTGCCCTCGATAGCATTGCCATCAACTACAACGCTCTTAACGCCCTTGTTGACGTGATCTGGGTTAGAAACCTTGATGTCATATGTAGCACCACGGAACTGACGAGTAGCTGTCATTCCATCCCATGCAGCAGGTATAGATGGATCGATCTTCAGACCATCGAAGTCTGCTGAGATACCAAGGATGTACTGTGATATAGCTACCATGTTCCAAGCAGCTGTACCTGTCAGCCATGAGTTCTTGCCCTGTCCGAAGTGGTTGCCCGGCTTGCCGATATCAGATCCTGCATCCTTGCCACCGATCATCTGGCCGTATACATATGGCTCAGTCTTGTGTATATCTGATGTCTCCTCAGTGAAAGCAGGAGCTATCTCTGAGTAGTACTTAAATGCCTGATCGCCGGCACCTGCGTAAGCAGCTGCACAGATGATCCATGCATTGTTATGTGTGAAGATTCCGGCATTCTCCTTGTATCCACCTGGGTATGTAGAAATCTCACCATACTGGATGTAATACTTTGTGAATGCTGGGTTGTTGAGTACAAGTCCATGCTGTGTGTTGAGTCTCTCATCGATTGCAGCAAGAGTCTTCTTGTCGCAGCCCTGATCCTTACCGATGTCAGACATGATAGCGAATCCCTGTGGCTCGATGAAGATCTGGCCTTCCTCGCACTCCTTAGATCCCATCTTCTCGCCATTTGCATCGTAAGCTCTGAGGAACCAGTCGCCGTCCCATGCTGACTCCATGATGTTGGCCTTCATCTTGTCGATCTCAGCCTGAGCAGCATCAGCCTCAGCGTCCATTCCAAGGTGCTTGAGGATAGCAACATAGTTAGGACCTGCATATGTGAAGAGTGTAGCAACCATAACTGACTCAGCAACCTTTGAGTATCCGCCTTCAGCAGCGAACTTAGGGTTGGTGTATGTCTGGAAGCTCTCACCTGGTGTATCTGAGAAGCATGAAAGGTTGATACAATCGTTCCAGTCAGCTCTCATTGCAAGTGGAAGTCCGTGTGGTCCAAGGTTGTTCACGATCTTGTAGAATGAAACCTTGAGGTGGTCAAGCATAGGCTTTGCGATTGACATATCGTTGTCATATGGAACCATCTCGTCAAGGATGCCCCAGTCGCCTGTCTCCTTGATGTAAGCTGATACAGAAAGGATCAGCCATAATGGATCGTCTGAGAAGTCTCCACCGATATCTGCGTTACCCTTCTTGGTAAGTGGCTGATACTGATGGTAGCATCCACCATCTGGGAACTGTGTTGAAGCTATATCGATGATTCTCTCTCTTGCACGGTCAGGGATCTGATGAACAAATCCGAGTACATCCTGGTTGGAATCACGGAATCCCATACCACGGCCGATACCTGACTCGAAGTATGAAGCTGAACGTGAAAGGTTGAATGTAACCATACACTGATACTGATTCCAGATATTTACCATACGGTTTACCTTGTCATCAGGAGTGTTGACGTTGAGGATGCCTAAGAGTCTGTTCCAGTGCTCCTTGAGCTCCTCAAGACCTGCAGCAACCTTCTCAGGGGTGTTGTACTTCTCGATCATCTCAAGAGCCTTTACCTTGTTGATAGTCTTGCCGTCAGCCTCGAACTTCTGATCAACAGGCATCTCAACATATCCAAGTATAAATACAAGAGTCTTTGTCTCGCCTGGAGCAAGAGTGATCTTCTTGTAGTGTGATGCGATAGGTGACCATCCATCAGCAAATGAATCATTTGCCTTGCCGGCCTCAACAGCCTGTGGGTTGTGGAAACCGTTGTAAAGTCCGATGAATGAATCTCTGTCTGTATCATAACCATCGATCTCGTCATTCACTGTGTAGAATGCGAAATGGTCACGTCTGTCTCTGTACTCTGTCTTGTGGTAGATAGTTGAACCGACAACTTCCACACGACCTGTACTGAAGTTTCTCTGGAAGTTGGTGCAGTCATCCTGTGCATCCCAGAGACACCACTCCTCAAATGAGAAGAATGAGAAAGTCTTCTCCTCTGAGCCTTCATTTGTAAGGACAACCTGCTGAACCTCTCCAGCGTAGTTCTGAGGAACAAAGAAAGTAACCTCAGCCTTAAGGTCATTCTTCTTACCTGTGATGATTGTATATCCCATACCATGACGGCACTGGTACTCATCAAGCTCTGTCTTGACTGGTGACCAGCCTGGATTCCAGATTGTACCGTTGTCGTTGATATAGAAATAACGTCCGCCCATATCTATAGGCACGTTGTTATAACGATATCTTGTGATTCTACGAAGACGTGCATCCTTGTAGAAGCTGTAACCTCCCGCAGTGTTTGAGATCAGTGAAAAGAAATCCTGTGTTCCAAGGTAGTTGATCCAAGGATAAGGAGTTCTAGGAGATGTGATCACATACTCCTTGTTGGCATCATCAAAATAACCAAATTTCATGTAGCATATACCTTCCTTCCAATTGTATTATGTTCGCTTTCAGATAGCTCTCATAAGCCCCCTCTGAAGTCTTCTGTATCGGCTCGTGCTATTTCTCCCTTAAAAGTCAGCCATACAGTTTGATTATATAATATATGTTGTAAAAAGACAACAAAGTTATATTTATATTTGTACAAAATAGCTATGAATGGCCGGTGGATAATGGCTATATCTTTACAATGCTACTTGTCTGACTCTCGCGGCGCGGAATCAGAGAGAGGGATGATAACGGATACGGAATATATTCCGTTTGCGTAGTCGATCACACAGAATCCGCCGCATTCTTCCGCTGAATTTTTGACATTTTTAAGACCATAACCGTGTATGAAATCTATATTGTCGAAACTGTCCGGAGTCTTTTCGAATGGAGGAATATGGTAGGTGTTCGATATATAAATGACAAATGAATTCTCAAGAGCCTGGATCTTCAGCTGTATACTGCTTCCTGTCTGACCAATGCAGGCGTTTAAGGCATTGTCCATAAGATTGCCAAGTATGATGGTCATATGGTAATCGTCACAAGGGATGTTATTTTTGTCCACTTTCAAAGTGGTAGAAAGAGTAATTCCCTGACTTGCAGTCTGCAGGATCATATTGCTTACAAATGCATCGATTACCAGATTTCCAGTGTTCACGGTGCAGTATCTGGACTCGAGATCCGTCATAGTTTCCCTTGCATATGGGATTATGTTGTCGTACTTTCCCTCGTTTACGCAGTTTTCTATATAGAAAAGATGCTTCTTGGTGTCGTGCATAAATCCTCGGATATTCTTGTATGCATCGCTGAGCTGCATATATTTGCTCTTCTGAAAGCTGATCTGCTGCTGGAGAAGCTTGGTTTCATGGGCAAGGGCTTCCGCTTTGAGAACATTTTGAAGAAGAATATAGTTGGTGATATTTATTACAAGCAGGAAAATGACAAGAGTGAGGTAGGCTGCAGGTTCAACGATGTTCATGTTAAAAAATCCCGGCAGGAATGTGAGCAGACATGACATGGCTGGAACAATAAGCAGCAAAGCTATATAAATCCTCGATCTTACAGTGGATTTGTTCCGTTTAAAGACGTTGAGGATCATTGTGCACAGAAGTATAAGCAGATTTGACACGAGAGAGATCGCAGTGAAAGAGGTATCTGACAGTTCGGAGAGTCCCGTGGCCGGACTGCTGAAATGTATGATTATATAATATGACAGATTTTCACATATAGTAATGATGGCTGAGTAGCTTATTACGACCAGAAATCTGTAAAACAGACTGGATGTATAAAAAAGCGTAATCAGGAAATTGAGAGTGCAGGTGAGGACGTATCTGGTGATAGTAGCCGCAAGGGACGAGTCGCCAAAGAAATTGTATGTAGCAAAAGAGAACACAACGTCTACAGCTGCAAATGCGACAAAGATCGCCCAGCATGGTATGTTCTTTTTTCTTCTCTCAAATAAAGTCTGGTAAAATACATATAACAGAAAGTTGTCAAAAATTATACTTATTATCTCTATGTATATCATGTGTTGTTCCCCTCAAATATTCTGTGTGTTGATATGTACTGAAAGTCAGTTGAGCAGCCGTATAAGTCTGTGGGCGTATTGCTGTTGGATCTGGGCATATTTTCTGCGGCTGACAGGTATTACATCTCCGTTGTCCATTCGTATGGAATTGTGGTCAAATGTCTTTATATGTCTTATGTTAACTAGGAAACTCCTGTATGGAGATATGAAACCATTTCTCCCTAGTTCATTTTCAGCTTCCTGGATAGTACCTTTGCTGCTGAAGGAGCCCTGACCGGCAATTATGTATGTAAGCTGGTTTTTTTCGCCTTTCATTACACGCATATAAATTATATCTTTCAGACGTACCTGGTGTGTGACCTCGTCTATGTCAGTGATGAATCTTATGGTGTGAGAATGGCGGTATTTATCCAGGATCTTGAGCATTATATGGTCAATTATCGCAGAATCAACTGGCTTGGTAAGAAATTGGAATGGCTGTACGTCGAAGCTGTCCCTCATGTATTCCGGGTACGACGTGACAAAAATTATAAGAGAGTCATCGCCACCTTCCTCCCTTATCTGCCTGGCAGCAGACATACCGCTTTGCCCAGGCATTTCTATGTCGAGAAAAATAATGTCAAATCTTTTGTTGCGGTATGCGGTAAGAAGTTCACGTCCTGAAGAGTATCTGTATACATTCAGAAAGAGATTTTTTCTCAGAGCAAAGTCGTTTATAAGAGCAAATAACTTTGATGAATCTGCTGATGAGTCGTCACATATACCGATTTTTAGGTTCATATCATGAGTCCTCCTGTGATAATTGTTTTTGCTTTCTGTTCCTGAAAATGCCAATATACAGGCCAATCGTGCACACTGTAAGGCATTCCGAAATGGAAGCAACATACAGAATAGCTCCGTTTATACGCAAAACAATAAAAATTATACTGATAACGATACATGAAAGAATGCATAGCTTGAAAAGCCGTTTCTTTTGTTCTGGAAGAAGTCTTTTGTTGGGGCAATCTACCGGTGCCACCATAAGGATAAACAGCCACATAACCACATAAACCGGGATCCAGATAAAATCAGGAAGTTTGATGAGATATGGTGCTGAAAACAAAATCAACATATATATTCCGTAAGAGAGAATAGTACACATAAGTGGTGATCCTGCGTGAAAACCTCCTGCAAAATGCCTTAGGGGGATAGTCACCAGGACGTAGCATAGCGCGATTCCAAACCGATGGGTGGCGAGACCAATAATCAGAGTGATCACATCAAATAAAAGAGACTCAAATAGATAATCAAAAAGATACCGATAAATATCCTGTTGTGATTCTGGAATCTGTCCATCTTTGACTAAAGTATCAGTGATAAATGATGCTATTTTTTTCATGGATTCCTCCTTCTGGTTTGACGGTTGTTGAATGAGATCTATCTGCAAACTTCAGCGAGCTTTCAAGATGGCTTGCATAAATAAAAGTGATTTATACGGATGTATAACCACGTTAAGTATAACATATCGGGGTAGTGACGTGGACAAATAATTTCCGAGTGGTTCAAAAATAGTTGTAAATGGTAATAACATACCGTTCGGGTACCAATTTCGACCATTCAGTCGCAAAATGTCAAAATTAATATAAATTATGCTAATATATGTATGCTTATATAGTCAGAGAAAAAATTATTTTTTGATAGGGAGGATGGTTGTTATGAAAAAGAAAATCATGGATTTTATTTGTAAGTATGGCTGTAAGCTGTGTGCAGTAGCTGTTGCTATAGCACCACTTGCATCAGAGGCATGCAAAGTAAAGTATTATCAGCCGGAGGAACCGGCGGGACTTAGAGATTTCGCAATGAAAAAGTAATTGAATGGTAAGTGTGGAAAGCCAGAAGTCATTGCGGAATATTTAAAGAGCATATGTTGCTTATTCTTTGAGGGGAGAATGAGATAGATCAGGCGGCGTTTCCTGCTTTTGCAGGAAACGCTTTTTGTTTTGTTGAGATTATTTTAAGTTGTGATATACTGTAGTGGTACTTGTTTAAAGATATGTGGTAAGCAAAAATATTTATAAAACAAGTGAAGCTGGTGAAGCGATACCATCTGATGATTTTGGCAAGAATAAGGAGTGATAGACATGGCAGGACAAAGAACTTCTGATAAAAAGAAGACAAGACATTTATCCCCGGGGCAGCTTGAGAAAATGAAAGCTGGCCGCAGATTCGCTAAAAAAGGATACGCATCTGAAGCTGAGCAGGAGGAGTATGCTGATATGCTGTCAGAATCAGATAAACAGTTGATCGAAGAGATAGAGAGGGAGCGTAAAATAAAAATAATCACTGCCCTTTCGGCATTGGTTGTGGCAGTTATCGTTGTCGTTGTATATTTTGCTGCTACAGGGACGGATAAAGGAAAATCAGCCAGCGCGAAATTGGCGGACACATATATGTCGGGTCTGGAGAATGCAGATGTAGACAAAGTAAAGAGCGTTATGGATCCTGATACGGTGGATGATGAATCAATAAATACTCTTATCGAGATATTTCAGACATACAGCAAGAATGGTATACAATATACTCTTGAATACACAGTAGGGGAAAGCTATGAAGCGTCATCGACGATTATCGAGTCAGTGAGCAGTGCGCTGTACAACAAATCAGCAGCTAATGCGGGCATAAAAAAAGGATATATAGTTCCGGTGAAGGGTACTATGATGTTGACATACGGGGAACAGTCCTCACCATATGATCTGAATCTTGATATCATATGTTATGAAAAGGATGGGGAGTGGTTCCTTGGCGGCACTCTTGATAATGAATCTTCCGGTGAACCTGCTGATGGATCTTCAGAAACAGAAAACACTAAGTAACAAATAAAACACCACATGGATATGAGGCGTCCCGGTTAGACCGAGGATAAGACTCCATATCTATGTGGTGTTTTTGTGGCATTTTTGTTGTACCAGCAGTGTGCTACTTCTTTCTTCCTGATATAAGTATGATCACAAATGATACGAGAATAGTAGCGAGTACGGTTATAAGTATTATAAGCTGAAGGTTTCGGACACGGCTTTTTCTTTTGTCAACAGTATCACTTGACTTGTAATTGTCTATACGTTTGGTGCTGCGCTCGGTTGTGACTTCTGTTGTGGTTTCTGTGGTTTTGTGTGCCCTTGTCGTATATTCATGCATTGTATATTCCGTTGTTGTACGCTCAGTTGTGAATGGCTGAAAACTGGTGGTGGCTTCAGTGGTGGCTTCAGTGGTCGCCTGCGTGGTATATTGTGTAGTGGCCTGTGTAGTCGCAGATGTTGTAACTTCTGTTGTCACCATAGGAGCAGTTGTTGTGGTCACCTTCTCTTTTTCTTCTATAGAAAAGCTTGCCACGGCGTCTCCAGTTGTCGAGCGGATAGTCAATGTGTGATTACCGGCACTTAGAGTGCTGAGGTATGACGATTTCAACTCTATAATAGTACTTCCCTCTGATTTGGTGTAGTATGATGGAGATACGACATTGCTGTCTACCAGCACACATACAAAGTCAGCGATGTCCGCATCAGATCTGAATTTTAATGTATCGCTGCTGGACTGTTTCCATTTTACACCGTTGCCTCCGGTTATTTTCGGAGCCTGTTTGCTTATAACAGTGTCTTCCTTGCTTATGCTCTTGGTACCTTTTTTGTCACTGAAATACTTGCCACATGCGGAACAGTACCAATATTCGATATTGCCCTCAGAAGTCTTTGTTGCCGCCTTTGCATCTATATGCTTGAGGTTGGCGTGGTTGTTCGGGTCAAGCTCTCCGTAGCTTTCGCCGCAGACCTCGCACTTTGCCTTGTCCTTGCAGGTGGCCGTGCCGCCGGAGTGTTCACTGAGTGCCTTGCCGCAAAGGTCGCATTTATGATCCTTATTGGTATCGGCGCACTCGCTCAAAACCTTGTCGCAG
>USSH01000028.1 GCA_900557435.1 uncultured Coprococcus sp.
CTTGCCATAACCTGTCAGAGTGAACTGAAAGTAGTATTTGTAAGAGTCCAGCTCCGAAAGCCTTGGAAGCATCGGTATGGGATTCTTTGTCCAGAACACAATGCAGTCAACAACCTCTGGCGAGAGGTCTATCCTGCTTATCTGATGCGCATTCATAGGGTTCCTCACATACAGGAATCCTTCCTTTATTCTATTAAAAAACCATTCCGAGTAAAATGTCGGTATATCCGTTCTTCTACTTGCACTGAGTATCATATTTCATTCCCCCGATCAATAGCTTTTCTGTCAACAGATTTAAGTATAATATAACGCCCCGCCTGTTATCAATATCTCAAGGCAAATCCTATTTTACATTTGATACATTTTTACACCGTATAAATTACGAAGTATTTCTCTATTTGAACCTGATGAAAATTTTTAACTAGAAATTCACTAATTCATGTGATATTTTGATATTTTGATTTGTTTTATATATGAGAACTCAATTGAGAAGGAACATGATTCCTGATTCTCTCATACATACAGACCACGGAGGTGATGACACTTGAAGCAGCAGCAACTGCTCGATTTATATGACAATTATTCAGACAACGTGTTCCGCCTGGCCATGAGTTTTCTCGGCAACACAGCGGACTCCGAGGACATTGTTCAGAATGTATATACTAAACTTATAGAAAGAAGTCCACATATATCAAAGGGCAAGGAAAAGTCATATCTGCTAACGATGACAGCAAACATGTGCCGTAACCATCTGAAATCGGCGGCAAACCGTCTGAACAGCAGCTACGAAGAACTAGGCAGCGATTCGATCGTGAGCGGATTCAATATCGAGGAACAGTCCATGTATGAGGCTCTGGGTAAACTGCCGGACTCATATCGTACTGTTCTCTATCTACACTACTATGAGGGATATACATTTGGAGAAATTGCAAAAATACTACATCTGTCACCATCTGCAATTTCAATGAGAGTATCCCGGGGACGAAAAGAATTAAAAGAAATATTGAAGGAGGAATAACATATGACAAACAAAAACAAGATCAGCGATATTAATGACTTAAAAAACTCAAACTCAAATAATATGTCTGATGATTCTGATGACAGAAAATTTACAGGTTTATACACTAAAACTATGGATAATGTGACAATGTCTCAGGAAAACAAGAACTCTATACGCGCAAAGCTTGCCGAGCAGTCTCAGACTGGCAGGTCTAGACAAAAACTCGTCCGCATAGGAAAGTATGCAGCCATTGCCGCAGCTGTGTGCGCCGTTCTCCTGTGCATCCCAGCGACAAGGACCACTGTCTCGGCTGCCATTGACTACATTAAGCAGACATTCCACCTGGCAAATGGCACCGAGGTGACATACGAGGAAAACAGTGAGGGAAACTCCATACAGTTCACCATATCTACAGATGATGTCAACGGTTACACGAAAGTTGAAAATGGTCGTCTCTACCTTGTTCTCGGAGATACCAAAAAAGATATCACCGACCAATGCGGTCCTGACAAATATTTCCGTCATGAGATCAAGAACGCGGACGGCTCACACAGCGTCATTCTCATAGGCGGAACTCCTGAGAGCTGCGGCTGGGCTGAGCTCTTCTTTGACAAGAACGGAAAATATGTGTTCAACAGCATGAATGTTGAGGACTACAATGATCCATGGCTTGACGAAGCCTTGAATGCAGAGGACGTTGACTGTGGCAACCCTTATCTGGATGATGAACTTGCACCTGATACTTCAACAGAGGATAACAACTCTGACTCGACCTACACCACCGCCACAACGGACGATGTATATAGCGTAGATCAGTCTGCAGATGACATTGATTCACATACTACAGGACAGATCTCATCCGGCAATGCTGCTAATGGAAGTGCAACATATATAGAACAGTAATTTTTGCAGTAATTTTCCTCGAAAAGCCATATTAAAAACAAAAAGATACAAATTTTTCCTAAGCATACTTTTTTCGATCAAAAAGGGATAAATCATCAATTATTTACCTCATATTTATCCCTTTGTGATGATTTAACCTTGTCTTAGGAAAATTTTGTATCTTTATTTCTTCTATCATATATATTCAGGAAAATAATCTCTGATATGTATCCATGTCGATCATTCTGTGCCGTGAGAATGATATAGAAATCACTACAGTCTCATAGGAATTCCCTTATCCTGAAGGTATCTCTTCAGATCTCCTATCTCAAGCTCTTTATAATGGAACAGAGATGCCGCAAGTGCTGCGTCCGCACCACCCTCTGTCAAGGCATCATAGAAATGATCCTTAGTTCCCGCACCGCCTGAAGCTATGACCGGGATGTTCACGTTGTCTGCTATGGTTCTGGTGAGTTCTATGTCATATCCAGCCTTTGTTCCATCGCAGTCCATGCTGGTAAGTAATATCTCTCCTGCACCAAGCTCTGCGGCCTTCATGGCCCACTCGACTGCATCTATTCCGCAATCGATACGTCCACCATGCTTGTATATATTCCAGCCGGATCCGTCATCGCGCCTCTTTGCATCGATGGCAAGCACAACGCACTGACTTCCGAACTTATCCGCTGCATCTGCTATGAGTGTAGGGTTATCTATAGCTGCTGAGTTCACGGATATCTTGTCCGCACCCTCTCTGAGTATCGCCTTGAAATCATCCACCGTTCTGATTCCGCCGCCCACTGTAAATGGGATGAATATTGTCTCAGCAACACGTCTTACCATATCAACCACAATATTTCTCTGATCTGATGAAGCTGTTATGTCAAGGAATACTAGTTCATCAGCTCCCGCCTTATCATATGCTGCACCAACTGCAACAGGATCTCCGGCATCTGTAAGATTTACAAAATTTACACCCTTTACAACTCTTCCGTTCTTAACATCAAGACATGGTATTATTCTCTTTGTATGCATGCTCTACACCTCCAGGTCGATAAAATTCTTCAGTATCTTAAGTCCAACCTCTGAGCTCTTCTCAGGATGGAACTGACATGCAAATACATTGCCGTGCTCCACAGATGCATGAATCTGAGTTGAATAGAATGTGGATGCTGCCACATCCTCTGGATTCTTCGCTTTCAGATAATAGGAGTGAACGAAGTATACATATGGGTTCTCCGGAAGTCCCTTGAAAAGTCTTGCCTTTGGATTTATCTCAAGATTATTCCATCCTATCTGCGGTATCTTAAGTCCCGGCGCATCCGGTATACGAAGAATCTCGCCGTCTAAGATTCCAAGTCCTGTTGCCTCTGGCGACTCCTCGCTGGTCTTGAACAGAAGCTGAAGTCCAAGACATATTCCAAGAAATGGCTTGTCTGCATCCACAACATCATAGATGACATTCTCAAGTCCATACTCCCTGATCTTATTCATGGCGTCTCCGAAGCTTCCAACTCCCGGAAGTATCACCTTGTCGCTCGCCATGATCACATCTCTGTCTCTTGTGATGACAGCCTCCTCACCAAGATACTGCACTGCCTTCTCAACACTCTTTATGTTTCCTGCATCGTAATCCAAAATTGAAATCATCTGTTTTTTCCTTTCAAGTCAAGCACTTTTTGAGATACTAATTTATGTATTAAGAATGGATAAATGTCATTTCATTACTTTTATGTACTCTTTGTTACATTTCATTTATCTGTCACTGTAGTGATATCTGCAAGCAAGAATATATACATTGTAATCGTCTATCTTGTATATTATTCTGTCCTTATCATTTACCCGTCTGCTCCAAAAACCAGCCAGATTTCCAGTTAATGGTTCAGGCTTGCCAATACCTTCATTTCCATTTCTGCATATATCTTCTATAAGACTATTTATTTTCTTTAATGTCTTTTTGTCTTCCGTCTGCCAATAAACATAGTCTTTCCAACCATTATCAGTAAAGACCTTATTCATCCGCAGATACCTCCGTCAGATCATGAACAGCAAAGTTTCCCTTTTCAAGCTGTGCTTTCGATTCCATCAGCCAATCATAATTGGCTTTATCCCCCATTACATACACATTTTCCATCAGATTATTATATGCCTCTTCAGACAGCATAACAACATTTTTATTATCCTTACGAGTTACGATCATTGTTTCATAATCATCTGTAACTTTATCCATATACTTTTTCATATTATCGCGTAAGTTTGTATAATTAACAGCTAACATAAGAACACCTCCTCTTACTTATGTACAGTTTTCTGTACTTATATTGTACTGTACAGAAAACCGTACGTCAAGCATCTATATTATCTTATGCCCATGTTATAATAGATATTCTGCTCTCGCATGTAATTCTTTAGAACCTCAGCTTGCTTCCCTTGCCGCCACGCTTGCCCGGTTTAACTCTGGTGAAGATTATCTCGTTGTCGCCAACCCTGAAGGTATCCTTTGTACTTCCCACAAATACCGACTCAAGGACATCCTCGCCCTCGAGATTTATAAGCTTTACTCCTGCCGCGCCCTTGCCCTTTTCAGGGATCTCGGAAACGTCAACCCTTATATAATAGCCCTTCTCGGACTGGGCAATAATAAAATCGCCATCAGAAAACTTGCCGATATAAATAATGTCGTCACCAGCCTTTGAAGCATTTGCGGCACGCCTTGTGGTGTCAAATGCTGAACCGTCGACTACCTTGGCAAGTCCCTGCCTGCTGACGAACAACAGCTTGTCTGTCACAAAATGCTCTATGCAGTCCATGAACAGAATGTTCTCGTCACCGTTCATATTGCAGAACTCGAACACCTGGATTCCCTTGTCGGCAAGACGTCCTATGAGGCTTCCGCCGCCCTTCTTGCTGGTGTTCTTCTTCGCCTGAAGCTTGATGATGTCGGCAACCTTGATGGTATACACCTGATTATTGTCTGCAAATACCGCTATCCTGTCAAGATTCTGACACTTCACCGCGAATCTGTAATCACGGTTTATCTGCTCTATATTCTTCTCGTATACATTTGCATCTACAACCTTGATGTAATAGAATCTGTCGAGAAGTACAGCCACTTCTGTAGCCACGACCTCTGCCTTCTTCACAACGACTGTTCCATAATTGTGGATCTGAGTTCTTCTAGGTATGGCATATTTTGCCTTTATCTCAAGCATGTCATCTATCATTTGCTGCTTCATGGCATCCCTGGACTCCATGAGCCTTGTATACTTCTTGATAAGCTTCTCAGCGTCAGAAAGTTCCTTCTTGAGGGCATTGATCTCCAGGCCTATGAGCTTCTGAAGTCTCATGGCAAGTATCGCATCCGCCTGCTTCTCTGTGAAACACAGGAACTTTGCGTCCGCCTCTGAGCCTTTGAATCTGAACTTGACATTAGATGTATCGCCGTGCATGAGACACGCCTTGGCATCCGCAACCTTTGTACTTCCGCGGAGTATCTCTATGATCAGGTCTATGCAATCGACAGCTGTGAGGAGTCCCATCTTGATCTCTCTGATCTCCTCCTGCTGTGCAAGAAGCTTTCTGTACTTCGTGTCATACAGACCATACTTGAAGTCTGTGTACACCTTAAGTATCTTCTTGAGTCCCATGACCTCTGGCTTGCCGTTGTTGATACAGTTGATATTCACGCCAAATGTATCCTCAAGAGCTGCCTTCTTATATAATATATTTATAATGTTCTGTATCTCCTCGTCTGAGGTTCCCTTCTTCACATCGATACACAGGCATTCACCATTCTTGTCTCCTCTGTCAGCGATATCCACGACCGCAGGAAGCTCTCTATTTCTTACAAGTTCGGCAACGGTATCGAGGAACTTGGCGGTACCTCCGATCATGGTATATGGAAGCTCTGTGACACAGATACTCTTTCTTCCGTATCCGATATCCCTGACCTCCACCTTACCGCGCACCTTGATCTTGCCAAGTCCTGTAGCATACACATTGTACAGTTCTTCTGGTGTGGCATTGATGATTCCACCTGTGGCAAAATCCGGGCCCGGCATGAGCTTTAACAAATCCTCAAGCTCTATCTCAGGATCATTCAGATATGCAACCGTTGCGTCTATGACCTCACCGAGATTGTGTGTAGGTATATTTGTCGCCATACCTACGGCGATACCTGTTGAGCCGCTCACCAGGATATTTGGCACCTGGAAAGGCAGGAACGTAGGCTCCGTCTCCGTTCCGTCAAAGTTCGGTATGAACTGATCCTTGAAGAACGGAAGATCCTTCATACACACATCCTCTGTGTACTTGGATATACGCGCCTCAGTGTATCGCATGGCAGCCGCACCGGAACCGTCCACCGCGCCAAAGTTGCCGTGTGGGTCAACAAGTGGTATCGGCAGCTTCCAATTCTGCGCCATATTTACAAGTCCTTCGTATATGGAGCTGTCTCCGTGTGGGTGGTATTTACCCATTGTATCTCCGACTATTCTCGCACACTTTCTGTGTGGCTTGTCGGAGCCTGCAAGACCGTCCAGTGAATAAAGTATTCTTCTCTGAACCGGCTTTAGTCCATCCCTTACATCCGGGAGAGCTCTCTCTGTTATAACCGACATGGAATAGTCCACATAGGACTGTCCCATCTCGCTCTCATAATCTACGTTTAATATCTTTTCCGACATGATCTATCCCTTTCATCATACAAACTGTGAAAACACGCTGTGCAGTATTTATCAAATATAACTCATACGCTTAAATATCGAGTACAGCATCCGCACTGTGTGTCTCTATGTACTCTCTTCTAGGCGCAACCTCAGTTCCCATGAGCGTCTGTGTGAGCTGATTTGCCTCGATACGGCTGTTCACTGATACCTGCTTCAAAAGTCTCGTCTCCGGGTTCATGGTCGTCTCATAGAGCTGATCTGCATCCATCTCGCCAAGACCCTTGTATCTCTGTATCGTAAACTTGCTTGTGTGCGTCTTTCTATACTTTGCGAGCTCATCATCTGAGTACAGATATTTGATGTTCTTGCCCTCGCCAACTCTGTAGAGAGGTGGGATAGCTATGTATATATGTCCCTCGCTGATAAGGTCGGGATAGAATCTATAGAAGAATGTCAGCAGAAGTGTCGCTATATGGGCACCGTCCACATCGGCATCCGTCATGATGATTATCTTGTCATAGTTCAGCTTGCTTATGTCAAAATCGTTGCCATAGCCCTGCATGAAACCACAGCCAAATGCATTGATGAGCGCCTTGATCTCGGCATTCTCAAGCACCTTTGCAACAGGCTTTTTCTCCACATTGAGTATCTTGCCTCGGAGTGGAAGGATTGCCTGATACTTCCTGTTTCTCGCGGTTTTGGCTGAGCCTCCCGCAGAATCTCCCTCGACTATGAATATCTCACATTTGGACGAATCTGAAGACTCCTGCTTTGCCAGCTTGCCATTTCCCTCAAATGAAAACTTGTTGATATTGATCTTGGACTTCTCAAGCGCCTTTCTCTTGGAGAGCGCCACCGCCCTGTCAACTATCTCCTTCAGCACATCATAATTTCTGTCGAAGTATACCGTGAGCTGTTCCTTCACTATATCATCCACAGCCTTTGACACATCCGTATTTGAAAGCTTTGTCTTGGTCTGTCCCTCGAACTGAGGATCAGGATGTTTAACTGATATGATGGCCTGCATTCCCGATCTTATATCTGCACCTGTGAGGTTTGAATCCTTCTCCTTCAAAACTCCAAGCTCATTTCTGGCATAATTGTTGATGAGCTTTGCAAATGCCGACTTGAATCCCGTCACATGGGTTCCACCTTCAGGATTCGTGATATTGTTGGTAAATCCTATGATATTCTCCTCGCCGTCCTCCGTCATCAGAAATACGATGTCAGCAGCTATCCCGTCCTTTTCCCCTGATATAGCTACAACCGGTGATGTATGTGTGAGTCCCTGGGATATATCCTCAACAAATGCTGAAAGACCTCCCGGCTGATGGAATACTATAGGCTCCTCGCCGTCCCTCTTGTTCTGAAATGTGATCGTAAGATTCGGATTCAGGTATGCTGTCTCCTTGATTCTTTGTTTGATGGCATCCGCCTTGAACTTTACTGTCTCAAATATTGTATCATCGGGATAGAGTGTAACCGTTGTACCGGTTCTCTTTTCCTTAAGTTTTGTCTTTGGAAGCATACCGTCAACCAGCTCAGTTGTCGGTATTCCCTTCTCATATGTATCGTGATAGAGATAACCATCTCTGGCTACATCCACTATAAGCTTGTTAGACAGTGCATTTACAACGGCAGAACCTACTCCGTGGAGTCCACCGCTTATCTTATAAGTTGAACTGTTGAACTTACCACCTGCATGCAATACTGTGTATACAACTCTCTCAGCAGGTATCCCCTCCTGCTCATGAATATCAACCGGAACACCTCGTCCATCGTCAGAAACCGTTGCCGAACCATCCTCATTGATGCTCACCCATATGTTATTGCAATATCCTGCCAGATGCTCATCAACCGAGTTGTCTATAAGCTCCTGTATGAGGTGGTTCAGACCACTTCGTCCTGTATTGCCGATGTACATTCCCGGTCTAAGTCTTACCGGCTCAAGTCCCTTTAGCACCTCAATATTTTTTGCACTGTATGACATAATCTTCTCCCATTTTATAAATATATTTGCAGCTGCCAACCTTCTATCTTTATCTCAGTTTATCTCACCGTATAATGCAGCCCACATAGCACCAAACATAACATGTCAGATGCGTATTTTTTTACTCAGTCTTTTTCTATTTATTCTATTTGAGAATACAACAGAAAAAGGAAACCCCTAGAATTATAGCCTAAAAGTTTCCTTCTTGCAAAGTATTTATTATTCTGACGTATTATCTACTGTATTCTCCGGCAATAATTTCATATCATCATCGTCCTGTTTTATAAGGTCAAGATCAAAATAGAACACTACTCCATTTTCCACATTGTAAACGCCATAATTCTTATTATGCGCCGCCATGGATGCCGCCACTATAGAAAGTCCTATTCCGCTTCCTCCATACTCTCTGGTTCGAGCTTTGTCCACTTTGTAGAACTTGATAAATACCTTATCCAGTTCATCATCTGGAATATTTGGTCCCTCATCATAGACAAATATCCTGATATTGCCTGTGATGACACCATCATCAACTTTCCTTGGATCATCATATGCCTGACTTGCTGTCCAAATCTTTACCTTGCCATTATCTTTACAGTAATGCAGCGCATTTGTAAAATAATTGGTAAATACCTGTTCTATCATGAACTCATCCGCATATACATTGCATACTTCCTTAAGTTCATCAGGAATCTCCACATTAGCCTGATTCTGCTCTATCAGAATCGATGATGCTCCAACCACATTTCTCATGAGGGCATTTATATCAAAAACCACCGGTTGAACCCTGTCCACGCCAAATTCCAACTCATTGAGATCAAGCAGCTGTCTCACCAGCTTGTTCATCTTGCCTGCCTCATCCAATATGACATCGCAGTAGAACTCCTTGCTATCCTCATCCTCTATGACATTGTCCTTCAGCCCTTCCGCATACCCCTGTATGAGAGCGATAGGCGTCTTAAGCTCATGGGACACATGCGACAGGAATTCTTTTCTCATCTCATCGATCTGGACCTTCTTGTCTATATCTGTCTGAAGTTTTGCATTTGCCTGCTGAAGCTCCGTAAGAGTATTCTTCAGCTGGTATGACATCTCGTTCATACTGTCCGCAAGTTCACCTATCTCATCATTTGACTCATAATCAACCTTCACATCAAGGTCAAGCTGTGCCATACGATTTGCAACAGATGCAAGGTTCTTTATCGGCTTTGCAACAGCATTGCTGATAAAATAGATCACGGCAAATCCAAGTATCGCAACAACCGAGAATACAAAGAAGAAGAACTTTAGTGATATAATTATCGTTGAGTCTACGCTGGAGATTGGTTTTCTGATTACAACCACAAAACCATTGTCAAGAAACCCTACCACATCATAATAACTGTTTCCGGTATTTTTATCATTTGTTATCTGAATATCGTACTTGTCTGTCTTCTCTATCTGCTTTCTCTTGATCTTTGGGTTGTCCGGGTTCTTTCCGCCGCTATAATTAAAATAATCAGCTATAAACGACAGATTGTTGTATACCGCAGCCTCCTCATTCACAGTAGTGTACACGTGCATATTTTCACTGTCAAATATGAATATCATTGCGCCTGACTGGTTTGTCACATCATTTGCCAATTCCCTGCTGTCGATATCCTTGTCCTGTCCAAACAGTTCATTGCATGATTTGTATGTATCAAGCAGCATCTGTTCCATGCCATGATAGAAATACTTCTTGATAAAAAGCATGGTTATGGCACACGACATGACAACCATGAATAATATAGTCGCCGCAAGCGATAAAGTTATCTTTGTTCTGATAGACGTTCTCTTTGATCCAGTCATCACTCTACCTCAAATTTATAGCCCATACCCCATATGGTCTTGATATACTCACCCTTGTCACCCATCTTGCTTCTGAGTTTCTTGACATGGGTATCTATGGTTCTTGCATCGCCAAAATAATCGTAATTCCAAACATTGTTCAATATCTTCTCTCGGGATAGCGCAACACCCTTATTCATTATAAAGTACTGCAATAGCTCAAATTCCTTGAAACTGAGTTCTATCGGCTTACCGTCTATAGTCACAACATGGGCGGACAGATCCATCTCAATTCCTCCTGCTGTGAGTTTTTCCTCTGAAGACGCATCAGTGGTTCTTCTAAGGATCGCCGCCACTCTTGCAACAAGTATCTTCGGGCTGAATGGCTTTGTTATGTACTCATCCACACCGAGATCAAATCCCTGAAGTTCATCTCTCTCATCAGCCTTGGCGGTCAGCATGATGACCGGAACCTGTGAAAACTTTCGTATCTCCTTAAGTGTCTCCCATCCGTCCATCTTTGGCATCATGACGTCAAGTATGACAAGTGCTATGTTCTTATCATTCATGAATATATCAAGTGCCTGTTCTCCATCTCCGGCCTCAAGAACTATATATCCCTCCCTGGCCAGGAAATCCTTCACAAGCTTTCTCATCCTGCTCTCGTCATCAACCATAAGTATCTTTATCGAATCCATAAATATACCTCCGTACATAGAATTATCTTCATTTTTCAATAATATACCATCCATATTTGTATAAAGTGTGAACTATATCAACAATTTCCACATTTTCGCCCCGGTTAGCCCCCTCTAACGGGGACAGGTACCTCCGTCCCCCTGCCCCGGTTAGTCTCGCCTGACGGGGACAGGCACCTCCGTCCCCCGATGCATAAAAAACAGCAGGCGATTGAGGCAACCATCTGTCTCATACACCTGCTGTCTGTGATATATTGCTATGTATTATTGGCCTACTCCGCTGCTTCTGTTGTCACTGTCTCATCAGTCATCGCTTCGCTTGGATCTATAGCCTCTGTATTCGCCTCTGTTGTGCTTCCTGCCTCTGTCGTTGCAGTTGTAGCAATCTCACCATTTAATGTGACATTCTCTTTCTGTGCAAGTGCATATACCGCATCATTGTACGCTGTATACTTGCTCTGTGCATCTGAGAGAAGTTTCTTTGCCTCGGTCTGCACATCTTTGTTCTTATCTTTTACCGCAGTCTGTACCTTCTGCAGTGCCTCATACTGGGTGTTCATTGCATCATAATACTGATCCTTAAGTGCCTTTACTTCGTCAGTCTTTACCTCGATTGCCTGAACTGAGTCAAGAAATGCCTTGTACTGTGGAATGATGTTGTCAGTAAGATCCTTGAGCAGAGCATCTGTATCTATAGTTGTTCCCTCTGAAAAATATGCATTGTATTTCTTCATAACTGCAGCTTCATCAGCCTCAACCTTAGGTATATCTGTTCCAATAAACTGAATGAATTCGTCCTTTACCTCTGATTTTGCTTCCGTTGTAGTTTCTGTTGTGGTATCCTCCTTCTTGCTTCCGCATCCAGCAAGTGAAAATGCCAGAACTACTACCATCATTGTCATAAGTAATCTGCGCTTCATAATCTTTTGTCTCCTTTTCCTTGTATTTATGTGCTCCCTGCAGTCTCGTCTCCACAAGGTTATGGCAGAATTGATATTAGATTCTCTACACTCAAGTGCAAATCCTTTCTCAATTCTGCCATCCACAGTATACCACTTTAAAACCAAAAGTGGCAACCCATATATACCAAACCTGTGCTACAACATACTATTTCAATTCTCAGCACTTGTTTTTTTGCGTTTTTTCTTTTTTTCTTTTGGGGGATTCTCCGCTATGTACTTCTCATACATATCCGGTCTGTTCGTCTTTGTCCTCTCTATGGATTGTTCCAGCCTCCACTCATTTATGAGTTTGTGATTGCCTGAGAGAAGTACATCCGGAACTCTCCTGCCCATGAATTCCGGTGGTCTGGTGTACTGCGGATACTCAAGCAGATTGTTGTAAAATGTCTCTATCTCCGCACTATCCTCATTGTTCAGCACACCTGGAACAAGTCTGGATACGGCATCCACGATAGCCATGGCCGGAAGCTCTCCACCTGTAAGGACAAAATCACCGATGGACATATAGTCATCAACTATCATATCCAGAACTCTCTCATCAATTCCCTCATAGTGTCCGCAGAGAAGAACTATATCCTCCTTCTCTGAAAGCTCCTGCGCAATTCCTTGATTAAAAGTCCGTCCTTGGGGAGTCATATATATGACCCAAGGTCTTCTCCCTATTCTCTCCACAAGCGCCATATATGCATCATATACCGGCTGCGCCTGCATCACCATGCCTGCGCCACCCCCATAAGGATAATCATCAACATGATTGTGCTTGTCCTGGGTGTAATCTCTTATATTTATTGCCTCTATATGAAGTTTTCCCGAATCTATCGCTCTTCCCGTGATGCTGGTTGACAGTCCATTCATAACCATCTCAGGGAAAAGTGTCAAAATATAAAAATTCATAATCTACTCCTGATATTTGAACTTAGGCTTAAGCTTTTGCCGGTTCACACTCTTATCACTCCGACTTGTGATCCGAATCGTCCGCCTCCACCATCTCAAATGTCTTGACCTTGACTTTCCTATTCTCAGTATCCACATCATAAACAAAATCCGGAACAACAGGGATAAGTATCTCCCCACCATCATCCTTTTTTACGACAAATACATCATTTGCCGGTGTCTCAAGCACATCATCAAGTATTCCGATGTGTTCATCATTCTGATCGTAGACATCCGCATCAAGGACGTCACAGATAAAGAACTCTCCATCCATGAGCGGAACTGCGTCCTCCCTGTCAACTAAGATATCATAGTTCTTAAATCGTTCTATATCATTTATGTTATCGTATTCTTCAAATTTGAGAATAACCATATTTTTCAAAAATTTACACGAAACACAATTTACTTCCAATGTCTCTTTTCCATTTGACAGATAACATTTTTCAAGGCTCTTGAATCGTTCATTATCATCCGTCGTAGGATATACTTTTACCTCGCCCTTTATACCGTGACTTGAGGTTATGACTCCCACACGAAGTCTGTCTTTTGTATTATGCTCCATACTCTCTCCTATGTTCATAACAAAATGGTCATCAGGCTTGCGCTTGTGACATGTTAAGCGGTAGCGCGCTGAGGCGCGCGTAGGTCATCAGGCTTACGCCTGTGACATGTTAAGCGGTAGCGCGCTGAGGCGCGCGTAGGTCATCAGGCTTGCGCCTGTGACATGTAATAAAGGGGGAGCACTTGCTCCCCCTCTGAATTCGGTAATAAAATCCTCTGTCATATGAAGATTAAGAAATACCACTTATCCTGCCTATGCAGTTCTACTTAATATCAACGACAACCTTCTTATCACCCTTTGAAGCAGCTGCCTTGACAACTGTACGGATGGATTTGGCGATTCTGCCCTGCTTGCCGATTACCTTACCCATGTCTTCTGGTGCGACTGTAAGGTCTATCTTTATTATGCCGTCTTCTTCAGTCTCGGTTACAGCTATCTGCTCAGGATGATCTACTAGGGACTTTGCAATGATTTCTACTAAATCTTTCATCTCTATACCTCCCAAGTATGATTACTTCTCGATACCTGCCTGCTTTAATAACTTTGCAACTGACTCAGTTGGCTGTGCGCCAGTAGCTAACCACTTCTTAGCAGCCTCCTCGTCAATCTTTACTACTGATGGCTCCTGGTTAGGATCATATGTTCCGATCTCCTCGATGAATCTACCATCTCTTGGTGATCTTGAATCTGCTACGATCACTCTGTAGAAAGGATGCTTCTTATAACCCATTCTTCTTAATCTAATCTTTACTGCCATTGTTCTTGTTCCTCCTAAATAATAATTATCTTAAGCCAAAAGGCATTTTAAAACCACCACGTCTTCTCTTTCCGCCCATCATGCCTGACATCTGCTTCATCATCTTCTTAGACTGTTCAAACTGTTTAAGGAAGCGATTCACATCTGCTATCTGGACACCTGCTCCATCTGCGATACGCTTCTTTCTTGACGGCGATATCGGATCCTGGAGTGAACGCTCTCTCGGTGTCATGGACTGAATGATTGCTTTTGGTGTTTTAGCAGCGTTCTCATCTATCTCAACATTCTTCATCTGACTTGCCATGCCTGGCATCATCGAAAGGATCTCCTGCATGCCACCCATCTGCTCGAGCTGAGCCATCTGATCAAGAAAATCGTTGAAATCAAAACTTGCTTTGCGGAACTTCTGTTCCATCTCCTTTGCCTTCTCCTCATCGATAGCCGACTGGGCTTTCTCTATGAGCGACTCAACATCACCCATGCCGAGGATTCGGCTTGCCATACGATCCGGATAAAATGGTTCCAGATCTGTAAGCTTTTCTCCCATACCTGAGTACAGGATTGGCTTGCCTGTGACTGCCTTGATCGACAGTGCAGCACCGCCTCTGGTATCACCATCCAGCTTTGTGAGGATGACACCATCTATACCTATCTTATCATTGAACGTTGTCGCTACATTGACCGCATCCTGACCTGTCATAGCATCCACAGTCAGTATGGTGTAGGCAATGTCCAAATTCTCCTTTATCTCTGCCAGCTCATCCATCATGTCTTCATCGACATGAAGACGACCTGCCGTATCGAGAAATACCAGATTGATATTGTTCTTGGCTGCATGCTGTATAGCCGCCTTTGCAATATCCAGTGGCTTGTTGTTGTCACCCATGGCAAATACGGGAACTCCAACTTTCTCACCATTAACCTGCAGCTGCTTGATAGCCGCCGGTCTGTATACATCACACGCTACAAGGAGTGGTTTCTTACCTTTGTTTTTAAACTGATATGCAAGCTTTGCCGCTGTGGTGGTCTTACCTGCACCCTGAAGTCCACACATCATGATGATCGTTATCTCATTTGACGGTCTGAGCTTGATCTCTGTCATCTCAGAGCCCATGAGCTTATCCATCTCTTCCTTAACGATCTTGATAACCATGTGTCCAGGATTCAAGCCTTTGAGAACTTCTTCACCTACAGCTCTGTCACTTACCGACTTGACAAATGACTTGACTACTTTGAAGTTGACATCGGCCTCAAGAAGTGCTCTCTTGACTTCCTTCATAGCCTCCTTGACATCATCCTCAGTAAGTACGCCCTTGCTTCTCAGTTTCTTAAATACGTTCTGCAGTTTATCTGATAAACTGTCAAATGCCATAGACATTCTCCCTTCTGATATAAACTATCGGGTACATGCATCTCCACTCTGTAAATCCTGTGGCGGTTCTGCAATACATCACTACCTGTCATCAGAAATCTTCGAGTATCTTATCTGAATAATTCACTATATCTTCAATTCTGCCTGCAAGCCGTTCGTCCGAATTGATTGCCTTGAGTTCATCCGCACATTCTTTGATCTTCTGAACCTGTTCCTGTGCCTTCATGAACTTATGTACCAGCATAAGCTTCTCCTCATACTCCTCAAGGATCTTGTCACAACGCCTTACCATATCGTAC
>USSH01000029.1 GCA_900557435.1 uncultured Coprococcus sp.
TGCAAAAAACAACGTTGAAATCAGCACGACTCCCACATGTCCCCAGCAGTAAAATGAATGCAGGAGGCTCATCGCTTTTTCCTTGTTATCACTTGGACAGCTCTCCACGATGGGACTTATCAGAACCTCTATAAGTCCGCCTCCCACCGCATATATCACCACCGAGATAAATATTCCAGTGAATGCATCTGGCAGCACATCAGGCAGTATCACAAGGCTTATGAGTCCGGCCGCCGAAAATACGTGGGCAAGAACTATCGATATCCGGTATCCTATCCTGTCCACAAATTTGGCTGACAGCAGATCAATGACAAGCTGGATTCCAAAATTGAATGTTATCAGCATAGTGATCTTGCTGAGCGGGATGTTGTAACTCTTCTCAAATGTCAGGAAAAGCAGAGGCACAAAATTGTTGACGATCGCCTGCACTATATAGCCCACAAAACAGGCGTACACTGTGTTTTGGTATTTATTCTTCATTGTATAACCTCTCATATCCACAGATATTACTCTACATTTTTCTCCGTAGATCTTTTTCTTATGTAGTATATCATCACAATACTTGATAATATCACACATATATCAGTCTTGTATATAACGGGATTATCCAGAAATGATACTTTCATGCACAAAACCAGTATTTAGTCAATTAGAAGTAATATGTTGTCCTCCAAGTTAATTCATAAAATGCCAAAACGGTGAACAGTTATTCGCAACTGTTCACCGCCACTTTTAAACTATAATATAATAATTTATGACCAGACTTCCTCTGCTATCTCCTTAACAAGCTTAAGCTTTGCCCACTGCTCATCCTCTGTCAGCTTATTTCCGATCTCACATGATGCAAATCCGCACTGAGGGCTCAGGCATAATCTGTCAAGTGGTACATACTTTGCAGCCTCATGGATCCTTGCAATGACCTTCTCCTTATCCTCAAGAATCGGAGACTTTGTTGTGATGAGTCCGAGCACGACCTTCTTGTTCTCTGAAACCTTTGCAAGAGGTGCAAATCCGCCTGATCTCTCATCGTCATACTCAAGGAACAGCGCATCTACATTCTCATTTGCAAATACATAATCTGCAACTGTGTCATAAGGACCGCTTGTGAAGAATGTTGAGTGGTAATTTCCTCTGCAGATATGTGAAGTGATGACCATATCCTCCGGCTTTCCTTCAAGGGCAAGATTGTTCACTGCAAGCAGCTCCTTCTTGACATCTTCAAGGTCTATTCCAAGTAATTTATATCTCTGTTTTGCGGCATCCCCCACTATGGCTCCCCATGTACAATCGTCAAGCTGCAGGTTTCGGCATCCAGCATCATAGAACTGCTTAATAACATCCTGATAAGCCTTTCCGATATCCTGGATAAGCTCCTCATTTGTATGGTAGAACTTTCTTGTATTTGCAAAATTGGCAGGTACTATCATCTGCTGAAATGTCTGCGCCGGAGCAGGAATCGTATACTTTGCAACTGTATTCTCATCCTCGAACTGCTTTAAGAACTTGAAATATTCAACAAATGGATGCGCCTTTGCCTTTATCTTACCAACAAGATAAGTGTCATCAAGAACCGCAAGCTCTGCATCAAATTTTACACCATTTCCAGTGTTCTCATGGGCAACACCATCAAATCCCCACATGAAGTCGAGATGCCAGAATGTTCTTCTGAACTCGCCATCTGTGATAGCATGGAATCCAAGTTCCTTCTGCTTTGCAACAACCTTGGTGATCTCCTCATCAGCAACCTTGTCGAACGCTTCCTTAGTGATCTTTCCCTCCCTGTATGCTGCCTTCGCATCCTTGAGTACCTGTGGTCTCAGGAAGCTTCCTACAAAATCGTATCTGAAAGGTGTCTGTAATTTACTCATATGTCTTTATCCTCCATAGTGTTTTCTCGTTTTCTTAACTTGAGGATATTCTAGCAGGATAGGCTGTCCATGGAAAATACTATTATTTTGAGGCTCGTCATAGCTTTAAACTATGGAATATGATTTCATATAGGCTTATACAGGCTTTCATTCTCTATTATTCATAGTGTTTTATTTTCCCCTAACTCCACTGAGAGTTATACAGATCCGCATAGAATCCATTCTGAGCCATGAGCTCATCATGGTTACCCTGCTCTATGATGTCACCATCCTTCATAACAAGGATAATGTCTGCATTCTTGATGGTTGACAGTCTGTGCGCGATGACAAAGCTTGTCCTGCCCTTCATCAGGTTGTCCATGGCCTTCTGTATCCGGTGTTCTGTTCTCGTATCGACTGACGATGTAGCCTCATCAAGGATCAAAACCGGATTGTCAGCAAGAATTGCCCTTGCGATAGTTAAGAGCTGCTTCTGTCCCTGAGAGATATTTGTTATCTCCTCGTTGAGCTCCATGTTGTATCCACCCGGAAGTGCCGAGATAAATCTGTGAGCATGGGCTGCCTTTGCCGCTGCTATAACTTCCTCATCCGTAGCGTCCAGCCTTCCGTATCTGATATTCTCCATGATAGTGCCCTTGAACAGCCATGTATCCTGAAGCACCATGCCAAATACATCCCTGAGTTCACGTCTGTTGAATTCCTTAATATTGTGTCCGTCCAGAAGTATGGCACCGCCATTCACGTCGTAGAATCTCATGAGCAGCTTGACCATGGTGGTCTTGCCCGCTCCAGTCGGTCCGACTATGGCTACCTGCTGTCCCGGTTTTACATGGGCCGAGAAATCCTTGATGATGATCTGCTCCGGGTTGTATCCGAACTTTACATGCTCAAATGTAACTTCACCCTTGATTTCCTCTGTGGATACAGGATTCTCTACTATCTGCTCCTCTTCCTTCTCTTCAAGAAGTTCAAATACTCGCTCAGCGGCGGCTGCCATCTGCTGCATCATATTTGTAACCTGGGCAACCTGCTGAACAGGCTGTGTGAGGTTCTTCACGTACTGTATAAATGCCTGGATATCACCGATCTGGATAGTTCCTCTGATCGCCAAAGCCGCACCTGATATGGCAACTGCCACATAACCCAGATTGCCGACAAACATCATAATAGGCTGCATCAGTCCTGAGAAGAACTGTGACTTCCAAGCTGACTTGTACAGAGTCTCATTTGTCTCATGGAACTCTCTTCTCACATCGTTCTCCTTGTTGAACGCCTTTATGACATTATGTCCGCCATATACTTCTTCAACCTGACCATTTATGTGTCCCACGTATTCCTGCTGCTGCTTGAAGAATCTCTGGGATTTCTTGATTACAAACATCATGAGCATGATACTTATCGGAAGTATCAGCACCGAAATGAGTGTCATAAGCGGACTGATCGTGAGCATCATCACGATTACACCGATGACTGTACTAACCGATGTGATGAGCTGTGTTATACTCTGGTTCAGACCATTTCCCATGGTGTCTATATCATTTGTGATCCTTGAAAGGACCTCGCCATAGGTTCTGCTCTCAAAGTAGCTCATCGGCATTCTGTTGATCTTCTCGGATACCTCACGTCTCATCCTGTAGCACACCTTCTGTGTGATACCGGTCATGATGAAGCCCTGGACAAAGCTAAATGCCACACTTAGCACATACAAACCGAGACAGAACAGCAATATCTTACCGATATACGTGAAATCAATTCCGCCGTTGCCGGTTATCTTGTTCATGATCCCCTCTGACAGAGCTGTTGTCGCCTTGCCGAGTACCTTCGGACATACTACGTTGAATATCGTACTTCCAATTGCAAATATGGCAACGACAACAACCGCCGCCTTATATTTGCCTATATATCTGAATAACTTTCCTATCGTTCCCTTGAAGTCCTTGGCTTTCTCGCCGCCCATCATAGGACCGTGGCCTCTTCTAGGGCCTCTGAAACTTCTTTGATTATTTGTCTGATTCTGTTCTGCCATGTCCTACACCTGCCTTTCTGAGTCAGTGTCAACGGACTCGCCTTCTATCAGGTCTGTACCAGTCAGATCAGCCTCTCCAAGTGCTTTTTCATCTGGTGTTGTTCCAAGACTGGCCGCTATCTCCGATGGAGAAAGCTGCGACTCGGCTATCTGCCTGTACTCCTCACAGGTCTGCATGAGTTCTTTGTGAGTTCCCTTGCCGACTATCGTACCCTCGTCAAGCACAAGTATCTGATCTGCTGAGAGTATGGTGCTTACACGCTGTGCAACAATAAATACTGTACTGTCATTTACGTGCTCGCCAAGTGCCTTTCTGACTGCCACATCCGTCTTGAAGTCAAGCGCCGAAAAGCTGTCGTCAAATATCAGGATCTTCGGCTTCCTCGCTATGGCTCTGGCTATAGCAAGACGCTGTTTCTGACCTCCGGACACATTTCCGCCGCCCTGGGCAACCGCACTGTCGTAACCATGTTCCTTCTCCTCTATGAAGTCGGATGCCTGAGCAATCTCAGCCGCAAGCTTGACATCTTCATCAGATGCATCCGGCGCACCGAATCTTATATTGGACGCAATCGTTCCTGAGAACAGGATTCCCTTCTGTGGGACAAAACCGATATTCTGTCTCACACTCTCCATGGTGAGGTCTCTTATATCCTGTCCGTCTATTGTTATCGAGCCCTCCGTAACATCGTAGAATCTCGGGAGGAGCTGAACCAGTGTACTCTTACCACAACCGGTACTTCCTATGATCGCCGTAGTCTGTCCAGGCTTGGCCTCAAATGAGATATTCTCAAGTACATTCTCATCTGCGCCCGGATATGCAAATGCGACATTGTCATACTTTACGACACCCCTTGGTGCTTCAAGCTTCTTTGCCCCGGCTGCGTCCTGAACTGTCACATCCGTATCTATGATCTCCTGTATTCTGTCTGCTGCCACGCTGGCACGAGGGAGCATGACTGACATCATGCTGAGCATAAGGAACGACATGATAATAAGCATTGTATATGTAATAAATGCAGTCATTGATCCTACCTGAAGGACACCCGCATCAATCTTGTGCGCTGCCACCCACTCTATAAGTATGCTTATTGCATACATGATGAACATGAGTATAGGCATGGCAAATGTCATGACTCTGTTGACAAACAAGGTGTTCTTCGTCAGATCTTTATTTGCCTCGTCAAATCTCTCTTCCTCGCGTTCCTCTCTGCCAAATGCCCTAATGACCGGGATACCTGTAAGTATCTCCCTTGACACAAGGTTTACTCTGTCCACCAACGTCTGCATAACTTTAAACTTTGGCATGGCAATGACCATAAGCGTTCCCATGAGAATCACAACTGCTGCTATGCCGATGAATATTACCCAGCCCATTCCGGCTCCATTCTCAACAACCTTGACGATGCCTCCAATAGAAAGTATCGGTGCATATAGAACCATTCTGAGCATCATAACAGTGACCATCTGTATCTGCTGGACATCATTTGTAGATCTTGTTATAAGGGATGCAGTTGAGAACTTATTGATCTCAGCATCCGAAAATGCGATAACCTTGTTGAACACCTTCTCTCTGAGTCCGCAGGCAACGCTTGCCGCAACCCTTGACGCTACAAGTCCTATGAGAACCGCAGCTGCTGCCATGAGAAGTGACATTCCAAGCATCTTCACCGCTGCCCACTTCAGATATGACATCTGTCCTGCCTTATAATCGTAGCCGAAGCTGTCGTAGCATATCCTTGTACATGCTATGGCTGTGGATTCCATATAATCTTCACCCATGCTGTCGAGCATGCCGTCAACCGTAGGCTTCATCTGTTCACCGATCTGCGCCCACATCTCCTCCGGCATCTCGTCAAGGGTGATTCCCATCTTATCGAGTCCTGCCTTAACTGCATTGTCCTCGTCAGAGTTCACCATCTGATATGGATAGTAATACATCATAAGCCCCTTCATACAGGCACTATCCACTTCTTCTATGTGTTCCTCGCCGTCTTCTGTCAGATAATAATAACCATCCGAACCATCTTTATAATATTTCTCCCATACGGTTTTCTCATCGTCATCCATAAATCCGTCTATCACGTTGTAGGCTTTCTCCGGGATCTGTTTTGGGCTACAGTTCTCTATACCGTAGTTCTGTATACCGGTATCTATGAGCTTTGAGGTGTAGTCCGGAAGTGACAGATCACAGTATGCCTGCAGAACGAGAAGAAGGGCTATGATAATGACCGACTTCCAATATGGCTTCAGATTTCTGAATATCTGCATGTCATTTCCTCCTTGAACAATTATTGATCAGGTGAATGTATACATTCATCTGATATATACGCTTTCTTATGACGGAAAAATGCCATGCTTAAGCTGACGTTGTTTTCCCCTTTATGTTTCAAGCGCATTCTTACTTTATTTAAATATCTTTGAAAGTTTATCATTGCATATATTCTCAGTCAATTAAATATCTATAAAGATTTAATTATTTTTATGACAAAAGTACAGCATGGTTTTATCAAGTCAACCATAAATTCTCTATTGTGGCATTGCATAAAAATACGGCAGCGTTTGTCACCCAACCACTGCCGTATTTTCTAAATATTTCTATTTCTTCCAACTTTAAATCCCAGCTTTGAATCTAAGCCAGCTTTATCCGTTCTGCCGCGTCCCTTGTTATCGCAAGTCTTTTTCCGTTTGCCCTGATTATCACATTGCCAAAGTAGGACGATATGACCTGCACCTGATCTCCGGTTTCAAGCTGACATGCGCCGAACAGTGATCTGTCCGCACAGTTCCAAGCTACCTCGCCTGAAAAACCGCCGACTGCATCTGCTAATGACATCATTGTAACCACCCCTTCAAAACAATAAATTTAATAAACTATATTATGTATCAACTCACAATCCGATATGCAATTCATTTTTCGTTCTTATTGTTGTCTACATAATTATAACTCTTTGGGATTGGTGCAAGTCAATTCTAATTATAGGTATATGCGGCTAATCTTTCTTATGCCGGGCTAACGGTCTTATTTTAATACATCCTTGTAACTTACATGTCCATCCGGCTCCTTCGCATTATCCTCAAAATCATAATCATTCAGATTGACTGTGACACAATCTTCGTACAAATCTTTGAAACGGTCAAATCCAACATAATAATGCTTTCCAGTTTCAACAACATTACCATATGTGCCAACTAACGATCCTCCCCTTGGTTCCTGTGTCATTGTCTTTTCAATAGGGAAGTTACCATTTCCTTCCTTTATCACATTCTCATAACATCTATAGTAATAATAATCAAAGTTACCCGTCACATCAGTATTAGTTACTGTAATCTTATAAACCATATATACCATATTTCTCCACCCTGTTATGCCACGGCCGAAAGACTTACGTCTGAGGATATAATTACCTACATATTCAAGACTAACCATACTCTCACTATCTATGCTGTTTTTTGCAAAATCAGCGTTTATATAATTCTCCGTCTCCTTCTTTAATTTGTCCCAATCTTCTTCTGATAAATCATCTTCTGTAAAAACATACTTATCACATCCTGAGACAGTCATTGTCATCTCTGTTCTTGATGGAACTTTTCCATATGTTTCCATGCACATTTCTGTCAAATCTGCATCTTCATTTCCCTTAAAGACAGCTCTTACGACTATCTGATCTCCGTTTGCTCCCGCATTCCATGTTTCAGGCACAAAATCTATTTTTTTGTATTCATAATCATTATCTTTAATTGCACGGAACATATTTTCCGGATAAATTCCATAATAATTCAGACTCACATTCTCAAACGGATCAAATGTCTCTACCACCTGAAGACCACTAACTTCGATATCAACATTTTTGCACTCAAACACAATCCCATATTTGTCCTTAAACATTTCTTCATCAATATTCCATGAATAAGTAATTTTATCGCCATTTTTCAAATCGACAGATTTGCTCCATCTTCCATCACGATCTATAGAACCTTCTACCGAATGGAGATCATCTATAATCTCTGCTGCAGATTTATCTGTTATTTCCATGATCTGTTTTTCAATACCATTCTTATCAATCTGTGCTGTCACTGCGGCATATCCATCATATCCTGTAAGCTCATAGTCAAAATATTCACCCAGATCCACCTTCTTTATCCCGCAGCCACACAGCATAACTGCCAGCCCCAATGTTAAAATTGCAAATAATACCTTTTTCATAATACCCTCTCCTTTTCATATGTTATATTTGCTATTTGTTATGCTTGGATTATAAAATAAAAAGACCTCACAGTCTTTCAGTCAATGTTTACACTGATCGCCTGTAAGGTCTTTTATAGTTATATCTGCAATTTACTTTTTATGATCATATTATGATTACTCGATTACCTTGAGCCATCCCTCTGGGCCTTCGATTCTGCCCATCTGGATTCCTGTAAGAGTATCATACAGCTTCTGGATAACTGGTCCCATCTTCTCCATACCGCTTGGGAAACAGATCTCCTTGCCGTGGTCGTTGATCTTGCCTACTGGTGAGATTACTGCTGCTGTACCGCACAGACCGCACTCTGCAAAATCCTTAACCTCGTCGAAGTATACTTCTCTCTCCTCAGCCTCAAGTCCAAGGATATCCTTTGCAACCACCATAAGTGAACGTCTTGTGATCGATGGAAGGATACTGTTTGACTTAGGTGTAACTACCTTGCCATCCTTTGTAACGAAGATGAAGTTTGCTCCACCTGTCTCCTCAACCTTTGTTCTTGTAGCTGCATCGAGGTACATATTCTCATCGAATCCCTCTTTGTGTGCTGTAACTATTGCATGAAGGCTCATTGCATAGTTAAGACCAGCCTTGATATGTCCTGTTCCGTGAGGTGCTGCTCTATCAAAATCTGAAACCTTGATAGTGATTGGCTTTGCACCGCCCTTGAAGTAAGGACCAACTGGTGTACAAAGGATTCTGAACTGATATTCATCTGCCGGCTTAACACCTATAACAGGGTTTGAACCGAACATATATGGTCTGATATATAATGTAGCACCTGATCCGTAAGGTGGTACATAATCAATATTTGCCTTTACTGTATCTACTATTGCCTGTACAAATCTATCCTCTGGGAAAGGTGGCATCTCAAGTCTCTTTGCTGAGTCTGCCATTCTGCTTGCGTTCAGGTCAGGACGGAAACATACAACACGTCCATCCTCTGTTCTGTAAGCCTTCATTCCCTCAAAAACTGTCTGAGCGTACTGAAGAACACCTGCGCACTCGTTTAATACTACGTTAGGATCCTCTGTGAGTGTACCCTCATCCCATGCTCCATCCTTATAATTTGCTACAAATCTCTTATCTGTCTGAACATAGCCAAATCCAAGGTTTGCCCAATCGATATTCTTCTTATCCATATCTACATCTTCCTTTCACTTTAGCTTGTGCTTTTTTATATGTGTCTGTTATATCACATTATTTCGCCTTTTTCCATATGTATATTAAACATTTGCTTGAAAAATTAAGGTTTTTCTTTCGAAAACGGCTAATTTTTTCACGTTACTTAGTATAATTTGATGATTTTCCCAAGTCTCCCTTTTATTTTATGACTACTGCCATCTGAGGGCAATATTTTTCTGGCTAAAATATTCTTCAGCATAATCTCCAACAACGCATATGCCTCTTCATAAGCCTTGTTTATTTTATTATACTCCACATGCCTATGAGCACCGCCAGAAACAGTACATTTGCCAATGTGAAATAAGCCAGATACCTTCCTCTGGCGCACTTGTCCTGTCTCGCCACATATTTGAATGAGATCAGACTCGCCATGGATGCTATCAAAGTTCCAAGTCCGCCGAGATTGGTGCCGACTATCAGATCCGTGTATTTATCTGTAAATCCCGACAACAGCACCGCCGCTGGCACATTGCTTATGACCTGACTGGCAATGACAGAGGTGATCATCTCATGTCCGCCAAGCACATTCTCTACAAATATCCTGAAGCCATCGATTCTTCCCATATTTCCTATAAATACGAAGAATCCCACAAATGTGAATATCAGCGAATAGTCTACTTTCAGCAGTAATCTTCTCTGGCATATAAGAACAACCACAAGCACTACCGCAAATGTCACCCAGTATGGGACGATCCTCGCCACGGTGAGCAGCGACAGTACAAAGAGTATGATATATATCCCCACCAGCTTCCTGTCCACCTGTACATCTCCGTCCGAGAGTCTGATCTCAAGCTGCCTGTTTTTTCCTTTCATACATACTATGATCCATATCACAAGAAGCGCTGCCGATGCCACTGTATATGGCAGCATAAGCAATGCAAACCTGCCTGCACTGATTCCGGCAAGTCCATACAGATACAGATTCTGGGGATTGCCTATAGGTGTCAGCATACTGCCGAGATTTGCAGCTATGGTCTGGAGTGTTATCACAGGAACCATCCATCTGGTGAGGACCTCCTCCCCTGCCATTCCAAGAACCGTGAGTGTCATCGGCACAAATGTTATGAGCGACACATCATTTGTGATGAACATGCTGAAAAAGAAGCACATGAATACCAGCACAAATGTCACCGCCCGGAGCGAACCCATACGGTTTATCATGCTTTTCGCTATTATGTTAAAAATCCCCTGCTGTGAAAATCCTGCGACCACCGTCATAAGGCAGAACAGGATTGCAAGCGTCCTGAAGTCTATGTAATCCACATACGCGCTGTCCGGCGGCACGACAAATGCTGATATCACCGCCAGCAGAAGTGCCACGGTAAGCACCGTCTCTTTGCGGACAAATTCTCCGATTTTCTTTATACCCCGGATCATGGCCTAAATGTCCTGAGTGCCTCTATAGTCTTGGTGATCAATTCATCAAGTGACCAGCCAAGCATGTCTGCACCGCGCTCGATGACCTCTCTGGAACATCCTGCCGCAAAGCCTTTGCTCTTGTATTTCTTCTTCACCGACTTGAGTTCGAGATCCTGAACGCTCTTTGATGGTCTCATAAGTGTGACCGCTCCGATAAGTCCTGTGAGCTCGTCCACCGCGTAGAGGACCTTCTCCATCTCATGTTCCGGTTTTATGTCAACTGTGATGCCGTAGCCATGGCTTGCTGTCGCGTGTATGATCCTCTCATCGACACCTCGCTCCCTCATGATCTCCTGGGACTTGATGCAGTGCTGCTCAGGATACTGCTCAAAGTCCAGATCATGGAGCAGTCCTACTATTCCCCAGAATTCTTCCTCATCGCCATAACCAAGCTCCCTTGCAAAATATCTCATGGTTCCCTCTACTATCTGTGCATGCTCCAGATGGAACTCATCTTTGTTGTACTCTGTGAGTAATTCCCACGCTTCTTCTCTTGTCATCTTTATTCCTCCTATTATTTAAGCAGTATTCATACTGCTAATAAAGTAACTTTTTACTTCTAAATTTTCAAATAGCACTAATATTCAATCCATAACTCACCTCATTTTAATCTAAAAATTTAAAAACAATATTTTATGGCAAACATTTCGAATTCTTAATTTCCATCATTTCTTCTTGATTCAAATTTTTAAATTCTATCCCAACAAAATCATCTCCTAGAACCAATAAATTATTTAAATCATTAATCCTATATGCATTTAGAACACCTTCTTCAATATCATCTTTTAATATTAAAATTGCATTTTCTGACTTCCAGAATTTAAATCTCCCATCTACGGTAACATTCATATTGTTCTCATTGAAATTCTTATTACATATACTAATTCCCATCCCCTCATTTATAATTACGGGAATATCACTAATATCATTAATTATTTCATCTTGAACAAAATAGCTAACATACTCTATCATTCCATCTTCTGGATTAATTGCTATGTCCAACGGAGGCTTGCGCTTATCCTCATAAAACAAATGGTAATTTTGTCCTATTCTTTTATCAACAACTGATATTTCAAATAAAACAAGCCCCTCACCCATACCTTCTATTTTTCGAATATATTTTTTGTTATTAAATACTTTTTCAAACTTCACTTTTTTTGCCTCTCTAATTAATCATTCTTCTGCTCCCCCCAAAAATGTCGTAGCTGTACTCGGATACTATTTTTCATTATGTATCAGAAAATATACTTCATCCTTAAGCCAATGTTTGTTCTTTTCATAAAGATAGTTATAATTCGCATCTGTATAATATTCCATTGGAAATATGCTGTTATCTTTACCCTGAATAATATGTGGAGAATCAGCAGTGTATCCTAATTCAAGCCATAGCTCCGTTAGTCCCATTAAGCCATCAATACAATTTGTATTTTTATCTTTTAGGAATTTATTAACTCGAGCAGCTCTTAACTTTCTATCCTCTAAATCATCTGGATTTTTTTCTTCTTTAGCCAGCTCATAAAGAGTATCCATAACATCCTCTAGATCATAATCACTAGAACCTGCCAACTCACATATTTCAATTCTATCATCTCCTTTTTCCAGTTGTTCTTTCGCATATTCTATTATTTCATTTATAGAAATTTGCTTTTCTAATAATCCTCTATATAACAATTTCCAGGTTATATTTAACTTAAGTTCTTTAATATCTGCTATTTTTATCATGGTTTTATTGGCACTCCATTCACCGCTCCATTTTGAATAAACATTCTCTGTGTTACTTTTCCATCATGTAATCTATTATTGCATCACTGTTATCTTCAAACATCCTGCAAAGCTCCATCAACTCTTCATCACTAAAATCGGATAAATAGATTCCTTCCCCAGCCTCTTTATCTTCTATCATTTCTCCATTCTCAATTTTTAATTTACCCTTTCCAAGCCATGCCATCATACTAACGATATCATCAAACTGTATTTCTTTCTCAGATATCTGTGCAGCTGCCATCTCGCAGCCCTTATGAAATTCATCAAGTATTTTAGAATTTCGCCCCGTATTACAAAACGAATCGTATTCCGCCAGCAACTGATCGACGCTCGTGTAATCAATCACATATTCCGGCACAAATAACCGAATCTCCAGAATTCTCGCATAAATTAAATACCGATCCACAGACATGCTCTTCCAATTTATGCCATCCAGATTGAAGTCGAAAGAAAATAAATCCAGAGTTCCTTCAATTGACAGATCGTGTTGATACTTCCAATTTGCATCCAGCATTTCCGATATTCGTTCATAATACATCTGCCGCCTTTTATCTACAGTCTTTGCTATTATCCCACCTATCACAAAAACTGCTGCTACGACGGCAAGCACTTTTACATATATTCTTTTCTTTCCCATAAAATCTCCTCATCTGTTGGAACGCCCGCCATTTAATCACGCATCCAGTCTAATAGAATTTCACTATTCTCCTCAAATTTTTTGCACAATTCCAGCCATTCATCATCACCAATATCCATGTCGTAAATTTCATCTCCCAAATCTTTAATTTCAACAACATTTCCGTTCTCAATTTTCAGGGCACCTATTCCCATCCGCCTCACATAAAAAGGTATATCGCTGGGATTAATTCCCGGCGCACCACTTGATGCATACTCACAAGCCATGTTAAATTCATCCAGCATTTCCGATTTCTGACCCGTCTCACAAAACGCTTCGTATTCCTGCAGCAGTTGATCCACGTCCGAATACTCCATTTCTTTATATTGGGTTGTAAATAACCGAATCTCCAGAATTTGCGTATAGATTGACTTTTTATCTATATACATCCCCTCCGGATATTCTATTCCATCCCAACTGTATTTAGCTTCTCCTGTAATCGACAGTGCTTTTCGATACCACCCATTTAAATTGACCATCTCTGCCACCCGATTCAAGTACTCTTCTTCCACTTGTTCTCGTATCCTTCTATCGACCGCTACTGCGGTCACACCGCCGATTAGGGCAACGATTACGATCGCTGCCAGCCATCTTATAGCTTTTCGTCTTTTACCCATGAATACCCTCCAATTTTCGCATGCTGAAATATAGTTTTTGCACAGAAAAGTTTTTTTCTCACAATTTAATACAGAATTGTAATTGCTTCTTGCAATTGTCCCTCCTAAATTTAATTTTCATTTTTCTCTCCTCTTTTGCTTTTTGTTGTTTTCAGTTTAAATAACTTTCTCAGATTTTTCGACAATAATTCCGCCAAACGAAAGTTTTTTCGACCAAACAAAGATTTTAACAAAAATTTAGCCTAGACAACCATCATTACGCGCTATTTTCTTTAGGCCATCACTTATCCCTCCACCGATCAATGATTACATCATTATATAGACGTTGTCATACAGTTCTCTACTATTACGTCGATTTTTGCACAATGAAATGCAATTTTTGCATTTCTTCGTATTCTCTCAGATTTTATTTATGCTAAAATAAAAGTATCTTAACACACAAAAGGAGACTCCAAGCTATGTATCATATTGTTATTTGTGATGATGATACTTTATTTATATATCATATGAAATGTTTATTGCTTCGCGCAGGTTTAAAGCAGGAATCCTGTAAATTCTACAGTTACCTCTCAGCAAATGAATTCAAAGCAGACTTTCCAAACTTCTATACGATTGATTTACTGATTTTGGATATCCAGCTTCCAGATGTAAATGGAACGGTATTTGCCAAATCTTTTCGTGAGAAATTCCCAAGCTCCACGCTGGTTTTTTGTTCCGGGAAGCAGTCTCCAACACCAGAGTCTTTTGAGTCTGAACCATACCGCTATCTACTCAAAGCATGGACAGACGAACATATGATAGAGAAGCTCACGCCTGTCATCGCGCATATCCAGACGGAAAAAGCAGAGCCTTTTATCCATGCCGGATGGTACAGCACACAGCTGAAGCTCCCTGCCTCCGAGATAATGTATATCGCACGCGGACGTGGCTGTTCTAAGATTTATGTATCTAAGAAAAGCCCCTATTATACTTACAATGACAAGATCTTATGCAAAAATTCTCTGAGTGATCTGCATGCTTTACTGCATGATTTTTATTTTGCGTATGCACATAACAGTTACTTAGTGAATCTCCAGCATGTAACATACCTGAATACAACCGAACTGACACTGTCGGATAATAGCATGCTGACGATCTCTCGCTCCAGACAGAAAGAGTTTCAGGCAATGTTCTTCCGTTATATGAAATCACAGGATTAGGAGACAGTATGGATTATATTATCTTATTATTCAGTTGCATTGCAGAATACCTTATATTTTCGGACTTTTTTGACGCTTTTTTTGTAATTCGTCCGAATTTTCAACCCCCCCGAAACCGCCTATTGATTGCGATTCCTTTTATCGGCATTTATTTTGGCATCAACACATTGCATATTTCCTACCTGAATATGCTTTCTTTCATTTGCCTGTTACTTCTTTACTCTTTTCTTTATGAAGCAAGCTTGAAAGAACGACTGCTGTATATCGTATTTTTGTGTGCGATTTTCTTCGGCTGCGAATTTTTATTTGCAGTTTTATTGAATCTGCCTGCATACCTTTTTCATTCCAGCAGTGTTGCGAATCTGTCCACGATTCCTTGGCAGATATTTACACTGAAGCTCCTGACCTATCTGATCTGCTGCCTGTATAAGCAGACCTCTGTCCGATCCTCCGCCCGCATGGATCGGAAGATTTTCGCATGCTATTTGTGTATTCCAATTGCATGCATTGCAATGATGCTGCTCACATATTATTCCGGTCTGGACTTCGCATCGTCTCCACGCATGCGGATATTGCTCTGCATATTTTTTGCGATCATGCAGTTTGGAAACATTCTGATCTTCCGCGCATTCCAGAGATACACGGAGCAGCTTAATCACAACCTGCAGAATAGCCTGATCATCTCCGATCAATCACTTCGACTGAGTTATTATCAAAAGATACTCACTATGGATGAACATTT
>USSH01000030.1 GCA_900557435.1 uncultured Coprococcus sp.
AGAGAGATACAGGATCTTGGATATGAGATAGTCCAGGTTGAGGACGGAAGGATAACATTTGCCGGAGATGAGAGTGCCATAGCCAGGGCAAATGTATTTATAAGAACGGCAGAGAGGATAATGCTCAAGTGTGGCAGCTTTAAGGCTACCACATTTGATGAGCTTTTCGAGGGAACAAAGGCGATCGCCTGGGAGAAGTACCTCACCAGAGATGCAAAATTCTGGGTGTCAAAGGCGACATCAAACAAGAGCGCGCTCTTCAGCCCTTCGGACATACAGTCCATAGTAAAGAAAGCTATGGTCGAGAGGATGAAGAAGACATATAGAGTATCATGGTTCACAGAGGATGGCGCGAGCTATCCGGTCCGTGTGTTTATATTTAAGGATATAGTCACGATAGCACTTGACACTTCCGGCGTATCACTCCATAAGAGGGGATACAGGAAGCTCGTGGGTAAGGCACCGATATCGGAGACTCTGGCATCTGCGCTTATAATGCTTACCCCTTGGAACAGAGACAGGATCCTTGTCGATCCATTTTGTGGCAGTGGTACATTTCCTATAGAGGCTGCCATGATAGGAGCGCATATTGCACCGGGAATGGACAGGGAATTCACTGCCCAGGAGTGGGGAAAGGTGTGTGACAAAAAGATATGGTACAGTGCAGTCGATGAGGCACACGATCTGATAGACCACGATGTGAAGATGAACATCCAGGGATACGATCTTGACTCGGACATGGTGAAATGTGCCATGGAGAATGCAAAGGCTGCGGGGGTTGACCAGCATATACATTTCCAGCAGAGAGATGTGAAGGATCTCAGGAATCCGAAAAAATATGGATTTGTCATCACAAACCCACCGTATGGAGAGAGACTTGAGGAGAAGGAGGCACTTCCGGAGCTGTACAGGATAATAGGTGAGAGCTACAGGAATCTGGACGACTGGTCAATGTTCCTCATTACATCATACGCTGATGCAGAGAAATATATTGGAAGAAAGGCGGACAAGAACCGCAAGATATACAATGGTATGATAAAGTCCTATTTCTATCAGTTTATGGGACCAAAGCCACCTAAAAGAAGGAGAGAAGACAGTTGAAAAAGCTGGTTTATATAGTTCTTATATGTGCCATTGGAATTCTGGCATATTATGGGATGCAGAATCCGATTGGAAGATTTGAAAAGAATAAAGAAGAACAGCATGCCGCTCAGGTTTTGTCGGGCAAGCTTGCAGAAAACTACAATTCAGAGGGGCTGAAACTCAAGATAAATGGCAGTGATGTTGAGGATGAGCAGTATATGCCATATATCGGCTCTGATCTCCATGTCATGCTGCCGGCGAAAACTTTGAAGGATAAGCTGGGGTGTACGGTTGACGAGTATGAAAATGGAAGTGTGATCATAAAGAGAAATGACCACGTGGTCAAAATCGTGCCGGGTTCTCCGGAAGCTAGTTTTGACGGTGAGAAAGTGGCTTTGCAGACACTCCCGGTGAAAAGCAATGATGTGTTGTATCTTCCTATTGAGTATATAAGTGATGCCATTGACTACACCTGTGAATATACTTATTCATCCGGGCAGATATCACTTCAGAAGAAGGGTGAGGATGTAACACTTCCGGCATCGTATGATATGCGAAAGGAAGGCCGGGTGACAGAAGTCAGGGATCAGGGTGATTCCGGAACCTGTTGGGCATTTGCATCTCTGGCGGCGCTGGAGACCACGCTTATGCCGGATGAGAATCTTCAGTTCTCTGTTGACAACATGACCAAGAACAATGGATTTGGAATAGAGCAGTTTGAGGGCGGACAGTATAGGATGAGTATAGCCTACCTTGCATCATGGAAGGGACCGGTGCTTGAGAAGGACGATCCTTATGGTGATGATGAGACCAATTCTAAACTCAAAGCGGTCAAACATCTTCAGGAAGCAGAGATAATTGAGGATAAGGATCTGGAGGCGGTCAAGGAAGCTGTATATAAGAAGGGTGGAGTTGAGACCGCGATATACAGTGACATGGTGGACGCTGAAAGTGATTCTGAATATTACAATAGAGATCACAGCTCATACTATTATGACGGCACGGAGGGAATCAACCACGATGTGGTCATAGTTGGATGGGATGACAATTACAGCAGAAGCAACTTTAACAAGAAGCCGGAGAAGGACGGTGCATTTATCTGCAAGAACAGCTGGGGCACTGACTTTGGCGATGAGGGATATTTCTATATATCATATTATGATGCGCACATATGCGAGACGAGCGTTGTGTACACGAAGCTGGAGCCGGCGGACAATTACGACAAGATTTATCAGGCGGACAAGCTTGGCTGGGTCGGTGTGCTGGGATTTGACAATGAGGAGGCTTACTTTGCAAATGTATACACGGCGGGCAAGAGCGAGGAGCTTGCTGCTGTGTCATTCTATGCAACGGGTGCAAAGACTACATATGACGTGTATGTTGTGACGGATTTTCAGGATGAGGACAGTCTGGCTGATCGAAAGCTTGTGGCATCAGGCGAAGTCGAGTATGCCGGATATTATACTGTGGATCTGGATCAGGCGGAGAAGCTTGCTGATGGAAAGAAATTTGCGGTTGTGGTTCATATAACCACGCCGGATACGAAATATCCGATAGCCATAGAGTACGATGCGGATTCACTGACGGACAGTTTCGACATAAAGGACGGCGAGGGATATCTGAGTCTGTATGGCAAGCAGTGGTACAGTGCGGAGAAGGATAGGAAATGTAATGTGTGCCTGAAGGCATTTACGAAGGCTGCCGATTAGAACGTATAAAACGAGAAGTATTGATGCAGATTTATAAAATTGATAAATTTTAAATGAGTTGACAACAAAGAGACAAGGGCTGAACGTGGATAAAACAATGTATTTGTGGATAACATTCCAAAATCCGCGGAAAACTTTTCAGTCTTAGAGGGAAAGGAGTCGTATATATGGATAAACTTATATTTGCAACCGGAAATGAAGGTAAGATGAAGGAGGTCCGCATGATACTTGCGGATCTTGGCTATGAGATACAGTCCATGAAGGAGGCTGGTATCAATGTTGATATAGTCGAGGACGGAAAGACATTTGAGGAGAATGCCCTTATCAAGGCGAGGGCGATCAGCAAGGAGACTGGATGTCTGGTGCTTGCTGATGATTCTGGTCTGGAGGTTGACTACATGGACAAGGCGCCTGGAATATACAGCGCGAGATTCCTCGGCGAGGACACATCATACAGGATAAAGAACCAGTACATAATAGACAAGCTGGCCGGGGTTCCGGATCCTGAGAGGACAGCAAGATTTGTGTGTGCCATAGCAGCGGTGTTCCCGGATGGAAGCGAGTACACGGAGCGTGGAACCATAGAGGGAATCATTGGCTACGAGGAGCGCGGCGAGAACGGATTTGGTTATGATCCAATATTCTTCCTGCCTGAAAAGGGCAAGACTACGGCGGAGCTTGACCCAGAGGAGAAGAACGAGATAAGCCACCGCGGAAATGCACTCAGACTGATGAAGGACGTCATCAGAGCGCACAGGGAGAGTAAGCAGTAACCAGGTATAATCAGTTGGTGATCAGTGGGATAGATGGATTCTCGTTAGGAGGAATAGATGAAGGTACTGATAATAAGTGACACTCATGGCAAGAGCAGCTGCATACAACAGATACATGGCATAGTCGGCGACGTGGACATGCTGATACACCTCGGTGATGTAGAGGGAGACGAAAAGCTGATACATGATCTTTTTGACTGCGAAATCCACATGGTGAGGGGAAACTGCGACTACAACGCGGAACTCCCGATTTATGATGAGTTCAACATCGGGGACAAAAAGGCATTTATAACCCATGGACACAGGTACAGCGTGAACAGTGGAATCTCCTATCTGGAGGAACTTGTCGATACGGAGGGATATGACTTCGTGATGTATGGACATACCCACCGCCGTGATCTGACGTGCTACAAGGATTCATACATTGTCAATCCGGGAAGTCTGGCTTTCCCGAGGGATAACAGAATAGGAACGTACATGCTGCTTGACTTCGATCAGCACGGAACACCTTTCTTTGCGGAGAATGAGCTGCCGAAGTTTGACACACCGGAGGAGAAGAAGAGAAAGAAGTTTTTTGAGGATCTGTGGGGATAGGATGGATATAAAAGTAGTATAGTTGGTGCCGGGCACTTCATCGTGATGTAGGTGCCCGGCATTTTTGAATATGGGAAGGGGGATACTTGTGGAGTTTGGATTTTGCAGTTTGTATGGGAAAGATGATAGGGGAATAAGCAATTTTTTTAAGGAGGCAAATAACAGGGATGTCCTGGGACTTAGACCTATGAACAACAGGATCTCGGAGATACTGTTTCCAGAGTGCACGACACTTATGCCTAATCTGGTATATATCTATTATCTCAACGCTATATATCATGTACTTAAAGAAAAGGGATCAGAGGATGATGTTGATTATTATGAAAGAATGATCAGTCACCATATAGTTGAAAAACATCGTGAAGAGTGCAAAGGAAAGGGATTCTTTGACGATGCAAAGGACCGCGCTTACAAGAAATATAAGAATAAGATGAAGATGCTGCATTATCTGGACGAAAAGTATTCAATAAATGGTGTATGCTTATTGGATATATTGAGAGAGACAGACCGATATAGATTTGTGAAAAATGTGATAGATAATGTTGAAGTTGGTTCGGATGTAGAAGATCTCACAGATTATGAAAAGGGCTGTATCTATAGCCCGGGGAAATTGGATGAAATAGAGAAACTGGATTATATAAGGCGGGTGTTGATGCCGGATGATAGCCGAATATGCAGATATTCATATACATCGAATATTATCACCAGTTTCCTTGGATTTAAAAGAGCACCTGTATCAAATGAAAAAGATGTACTAAAGGAAGATTCTGTATCAAAAATATATAAAAAAGGTAAAGAGGGTAAATTCAAATATGAAAAACTTGAAGATTTACTTGAAGAGTTAAAAATAAAACAAAATAGTAAGAGCCTTTATGAATTTGAAGAAATTGACAATTATGGCGAGAGTATTGTAGGGATAGATAGTGGATTTCGTATGTATGAATATCTTCGCCAGTCCCAGATATATTCTATTATCCAGTATATTGCCAAGCTCAGTTATAAACGGCGGCTGTTCAGCAGAGATGACGATAAACGTAAATCATATGAAGAAAAAATCAGATCTGAGATTGCAGCGTATTTCGAGATCAGCACTGAAATAAAAGATGATAAAATAAGAAATTGCTGGGAAAAGAAATATGAAAATTTTAAAGGGTTTGTCAGTCAGGGGGAAGACGGGGATTTAGGTGAATGCTGGTATTTTATTAATAAATTAACCGAAAAATTGGAGAAAGTAGATATAAATGACATAAATACAAGTGATATAGAGAAAATTGCCGGGATCGTGGAGGAAAGAGAGAAACAAGTGCAGGGGGCTGCGTCAAAGCTTGGCACTAATCTAAGAAATATAGAAGACACAGAGGATTATATAGATACATTCAGGTGGGAGTATCGTCCTACAGAAAGTCAAAACAGATCTCCGGGAACCATAACCATGTGTGTAAGCTATTATATATCAGAATTGTTTTATGATTATATAAAATGGGAGTAAATATGGAAAATACAGAGGATATATATTTATTGGACAAGCTTCGTCCACCAAAGGGATACGAAACCACGGGCGCATTGCTGTGCACATATAGTATTGATGCAAAAGCATTGTTGTCGGCACTGTTATATATGAGGGATATACCGGCAAAGGGGATGGACAGTGGTACAAGTCTGTCGATCACAGAGCGGTTGAAGATACTGTTTGATAAAGGTATAGAGGACATGGAATGGATGGAGGAGCATATAGTATTTGTCTGTAATAATGGCTATGACAAGAGCTCGGCATCCACGATGTATCAGTACACAAGACGGTTTACGGCGTATTACACGATTCCGCTTGGAGAGCGTGATCACAGCTTTCATCCCAAAATGTATCTGGTGAAGTTTGAGAAAAAAGATAATATGGCGGAGGGGGCAGATACATTGTTCCGATTGATTATAGGCAGTATGAATCTGGTGAATTCACACAACAAGGAATTTGCTGCATGTATGGAGCTTGAAGCGTACAGGGAACAGGATGTGCCTGAAACAGACAGGGACAAATATGTAAAACTGAAAGGTACAAAAGCTGATATATCAGATGCGATAGATAGATTGCTTGGATATGAAAGAGAAAACGGCAGATCTGATAGTCCATATATCGACAACCGGAACATAGGCAAGGTCATAGAGAATCTTGCTGTGGACTCATATTACTTTAAAAAGGATGAGCTCCCGGAGATCACAGCATTTGGGGAAGCTTTCCCAGGTACAGAATTCAAAGATATGCTAAAAGGGGCAGATCACATATTTTCACCGTTTTTATCAGATCGTTTTTTGAGAGAATGCCCAAAGAAAACTAACATATATACTATGGAAAATGAACTGACAAAGCTGGGGTATGAACGTTGTGCTGAAAAGCAGATAGTGGAGGATGATGACAAAACTGACAGCCGCCAGTTCTATGTGTATGAGATAGAGGAGAATCAGGTAAACAGAAAACCATCAAGTTCACATTTTAAGGCATATCTGTCAGATAAAGATCAATGGGTTTATGTGGGATCACTGAATTTTTCCAACAGAGCATTTGGAAATAACAGAGAACTGGTGGTGAAGCTTCAAGATATAACGGAACAACGGTATGGTTGTATAAAGACAGCGTTTCAAGAAGATTATAGACTGTACACATATAGAAAAAGATCCCAAGGTACTGAATCTGAAGAGTATGAACTCGATATAGATAGTGAGTTTAGAAAATTGGCACTACAGATAAGTCAGATGTATGCTGTAAATTTCAGCCAAAGTGATAATTATACGCTGACCGTTTGCAGGACGGGGATTGCGACGGCGCAAGAGAAGGATAATGTCGGTGAGCTGATCACTTCGATCAATGAGGGCCTGACTACTTTGGAAAAATTTATAACAAAGCGAAATATCCCAGAAGAAAATAAATTAGTGAGGGATGAAAGTGCTGAATACGATCATATATCCGTAAAGATATGTCCTGTCGATTATCCGGAAAGAAGTGAGAATCTGCTAAAAATCACATTTGCGGATGAGATATCGGAAGATCCCAATTCTGATGTTCTGGAGACGGATATATCCTGGTCAGGACTTAACAGAAGAAAGGCAGGGCAGCAGTTTATCCTGACACTTGAATATAAGAACAAAGAATACGCTCGGGCAAACATACATATATGCTGGTGTGCTCAGCCCAATGATAATGATGGAGACGAGACAGACGCGGCAGATGATATGTTAGATGTGCAGAGAATATTGATATATGAGAAAATAGCAGGTTTGTTAAGCAGCAGAAATTATAAAGACAGCAGTATAGATAAGCCGGAGAATGACTCTGATGATTCTGGGAAACGGCTGGGCGTTAAGGATTGGGAGCGTTATATAAGAAAATGCATTCCTACGTTAGAAGAGCTGATTCAAAGATGTATAAACGAGAAGAAAAGTCTGGATTCAGTCTTAACAGGATATGAGAACCGGGTGAAGTCTATATACGAAATGTACGCGCTTAGAAACAAAGGTATGTCACAGGAGGAACAGGCAGAAATAGCATGTATGGATAAAAAGCTGGTTGAAAATATGATGGCGCAATTCGAATGTTTAAAAGGGGAAATCAAATATGACGGACAGAGGTGGAATTGAATATACAGATTATCAGAAACGTGCTATAAGAAGGATCGTTGACAGTTATATGGGAGAGTGTACCAGCGGAAGATTTCTTCTTGCAGATGAGGTGGGCCTTGGAAAGACTATTATTGCGAGGGGCGTCATCAGGTGCCTTATGTGTAAACTCCTTGAGCAGGAAATTGCCGGCAAGTCTGAAACAGAGATAAGAGATGTGGTGGAGGAGCATTATTATTATTTTAATGTCATTTATATATGTTCCAACACGAATATTGCCAAGCAGAATGAGGAGAAATTGGGCCTTGATAAAAATAATGACAAAGAATGGATGAACCGCGCCAGCTGTCTGTCGGGAAAAGTGCTTCCGATAGAATGCGAGAATATTTACACATTAAAATTTAAAACTGGCAGTAATTCATCAGGTTATGAAGTGGAATTTCGAGAGGTACTTCATGATTATTGCAATGTATATGGAAAAGACCATACATATGAATCTCTGGGTAGGGTCGATGCATTGGAGACCAGACTTAGAATATTGCCAATGACACAGAGAACTTCTATTGATATAAAAGGAAGGGGCAGAGCAGAAGAGAGAAAGTTTCTGTATAATAGGATACTGGCTTTTTCGGATCATGAAAAAATCAATTTATCAGAGGAGCTTGAAAAAAATAAAGATTTTACGAAGCTGAGGGAGCTGTACAGGACCAAGTGCGAGAGTGATGAAGAGTTTAATAAAGCATGTAGTATTATCAGGGATAGCCGTAATGGTGATGAATATGAAATAGAAAACTTTTATAATACCTGGCAGATCGTAAGGAAAGGCTTTGCGGAGATCACGATGGACTGGCTGGACTGCGGGCTGGTTATTATGGATGAATTCCAAAATTTCAAGGAGATCATAGGTCAGGCTTCAGATGATGAGGAAAGTATCATAAGAAAGGTTCTGGAACAGGAGTCTGATGGGGAAGACAGAAATCCATATGTTCTGATGTTGTCTGCAACTCCATTTAGGATGTATATGAGTAAAAATGCAGGTCAGGATGAGATGGATACAGATACAGCAGGCACGGAAAATGCAAGTATATATGATGTGTGCCGCTTCCTTGAAAAAGGAGGGGGAACAAATGGTATGTCTGTAATTTCAAGTTCCCTTGAGGCTTATAAGACTGCACTTGAAAAATATTCACGATCAGATAGTGAGAGTAAGGAACAGGTTCTGGAAAAGAAAAACGCATTTGAGAGACAGATGGGATCAGTGTTTACCAGAATGGAGAGGATCAATGTGCTGCGTGAGCTGAGAGAAGACAGCACAGACGCTGGAGATGCTGATAAACAGGAGATCGGATGTGGTGGGATCAAAGCTCTTCTTGATTATACGAATGAGCTTGTTGAATATAATACGGACAATGGCAGGTATCATATAGGTACGGGTACAGCGGCAGCATATGCTGAGAGAATCCCATATGTTCTGTCGTTCATGAATCGAGGGAACAAACAGGCCGGCGGCGATGATGGCTATAAAATTAAATGCAATTTTGATGAAGATGTTAACGCTGAGAAAATAAAATATAAAAACAACTCAAAATGTTATATTCTTGAAGATGATTTTAATGATATGTCCAAAACACTTGGGGAATGGCATGGAGTTTATGAGAAGGTGTTGGAGTATATTCTGGACATAGAATCTCTGGATATCGATTCTATGCTGAAATCTGGTAAGTATAATGGCATGACAAGGGAGGATGTACTTCTGAATCATCCAGGAGCAGCCAGACTTCTGTGGGTTCCTTCTGTGGTCGGTTGGAAAGAGCTTAAAGGTGCATTTGCAGAGCACAAAAACTTTGGCAAGACCATTATGTTCTCAGACAGAGTTGTTGTACCTAGAGTTATGGCAGGGCTTATCAGTCGAGAAGTGAAAAGAAGACTTATCTGGTGGATATTGAAGCAGGAACAGGATGAGACTATTACGGAGAAAGATATTCAGGTTTTTCAAGAAAGTGTCAAAAACCTACTGCTGGGGCTGAAAACTGTTTATGGGGATAATCAGGAGTGGGATAATAATGGTGATGAAGGTATAAAAGATATAAAAACGGTTGGAAGGATATTTACAACATCAGCGTCAGGCTTGTTTGCCGTATGGTCTGAGATGGGACTGCCAATAAAAAGGAATAAAGAAGGTTTTGCCCTTAGGGACAGTGGCGACACTTTACAGATGGATGAGGATAGTCTCCGAAAGTCTATAATTGATTACTGTGAAGAAGGAAAACTTCAGTATGTATTGCAAGAGCTGAAATATATAGGGAACACGGCATTCTTGTCAGATTGGCATAATGTACATAAGGCACCCAAAATCAATATTACATTGTATGAACATACAAAAGAGGGCAGACTTCAGATATCCGGGACAGGCGATGATAAGAACGGAGAGACATATTATGCACGATGTATAGGAAGTAGTAATGACGATGATAAAGTGAGTAGTATATCCAATCTTCAGGCTGCGTTTAACTCGCCATTTGCGCCATTTGTATTTGCTACGACCTCTATAGGTCAGGAAGGATTGGATTTCCATAATTATGCGGATCGAATAGTACATTTGTCTATTCCTGCCAATCCTACTGATTTTGAACAGAGGGAGGGTAGAATAAACAGGTATAATTGTCTTGCGGTGAGAAAGGCAGTTATGGAATGGTACGGCAATAAAGAGACGACTGGAATATGCACTGATGATATACCAAAGCTTCTGGATAATGCATTTGAAGCGGCAAAGGCTTCGTTGTGCAAAGAAGGCAATCAGAAATTAAATTGTGGCATTATACCTCACTGGCTTGTAGCGAGAAAAAGAGATGATAATAAGCTTGAGGTGGCTGGAATAAAAAGGCTGGTGCCGTATTTTTATAACTCATCTATGATGGAGAAGTATCATAATATGCTAAAAATGTTGCAATTGTACAGATCTGTTATTGGGCAGGCAGATGCAGATGAGCTGCTGGAGAGACTTATGGTCAACAAAAAAGAGTCAGATGTGCAGGAGTTATATGTAGATTTTTCTCCATACAATGAGCGGTTGTAGAATTAAAGTGATGATAGATACTGATAGAAAAGGACAGGTAAAATGATATGAAGAAGCACGATATAGTTGAAGGTGTGATAGACACATATGAGTTCCCGAACAAGGGAAGTTTTCATATGGATGACAGAAAAGTTACAGTGAAGGGCGCGGTGAAGGGGCAGAAGGTGAGCTGCCGTATAACGAAGCTGAAGAAGGGAAAGGCGGACGGAAGGCTCCTTGAGGTTCTTGAGAAGTCTGAGCTTGAGGATGCTTCGCCGGTATGTTCACATTTTGGTATGTGCGGTGGCTGCAGCTACCAGACACTCAGCTACGAGAACCAGCTGAAGGTGAAGGAGGAGCTTGTCAAAGGGCTTCTTGACGGTGTGATCGATGGTGAGGCCCATCCTTATGAGTGGCAGGGGATAATTGCATCTCCTGTGACAAAGGGATACAGAAATAAGATGGAGTATTCATTTGGTGATGAGTACAAGGACGGCCCGCTGGCGCTTGGACTTCACAAGAAGAACAGCACGTACGACATCGTTCAGATGGACGACTGTTATATAGTAAATGACGACCTGAACAAGATTGTGAAGTACACTGTACAGTTCTGTAAGGCAGCAGATCTTCCGTACTATAAGAAGATGCAACACGTAGGACTTCTCAGACATCTTGTGATCAGGCGTTCGGCGACAAATGGCGATCTGTTGGTGAATCTCGTGACGACCACCCAGAATCTGGAAGCTCTCGACCTTGACGCGTATGTGAAGGGGTTACTGGTGCTGCCGCTTGAGGGCAAGATCGCGGGAATCCTCCACACGGAGAATGATTCCATGGCGGATGCGGTCATCAGCGACAGGACAAATCTGCTCTACGGAACGGAGTATATATATGAGACGGTCCTTGGACTTCAGTTCAAGATATCGCCGTTCTCGTTCTTCCAGACAAATACCAAGAGCGCGGAGAGACTCTACGACAAGGCTCGTTCGTATGTGGGAGACACAAAGGATGCCGTCATATTCGACCTCTACAGCGGAACCGGAACCATAGCCCAGCTTCTTGCGCCTGTCGCAAAGAAGGTTATCGGCGTAGAGATAGTTGAGGAAGCCGTAGAGGCTGCACGTGTAAATGCGGAGCTCAACGGACTTGACAATTGTGAGTTCATCGCTGGAGATGTGCTCAAGGTCATAGATGATATAGAGGAGAAGCCGGACTTCATAGTTCTTGATCCGCCTCGTGATGGAATCAACCCAAAGGCTCTGACAAAGATCATCAACTATGGCGTGAAGGAACTTGTGTACATCAGCTGCAAACCGACCTCGCTTGCCAGGGATCTGGTGACGCTGCAGGAGAATGGATATTTTGTGACTAAGGCATGCGCTGTCGATCAGTTTCCGGGCACTGTTCACGTAGAAACCATCGTGAAAATGCGTAAGGAGGATTAGGTTAAGAATAGACTAACTAAGTAGTGGATTGCATTATGCTGGGAGGGCATTTTGAGTGAAAAAGAAACTATTTATAGTAATAATTATGGTTGTGCTTTTTAGTATTTCAGGATGTGAAAATAACAATCATGGAGAAAAAAATGATGTGAATGAACCAAATAAGTCTAGTGTTGAGTATGATGTTGATAATCTTTTGGAGAAACAGAAAATAGTATTTATCATGTCGGTATCTTCTTATTCTGAGCCATATGTCGAAGGCTATTTTATTGATACAAAAGGGAAAAAACATATTTACGGATTGTATGAACAGGCACCGTTCGAATCGATTGAAAAGGAGTATGCCTACCTTCTGGAACATTATGATGAATTTGAAACGGTGGATTTTTTTGATGATACAACTCTGAGAAATTGTACGGAATATTTGTATCATGTTAATATTGATTCAGATCGTAAAACAGAAGGGAACGCAATCATGGATTATCCGTTAAAACAATTGTATGGAATCCGGATGACAGATGACAATGAAGAGTTTGTTTTCCTTGAATCAGAAACAGGTATTACAGAGAGACTTGATGATACGTCAGCGGTTCAAATTTATGAAGAATTTGGTGAAGAATGGTATGTGCTGAGATGATTTGCACCTCATGGCTGCTTCGGTGGCTGTGGGGTGTTTTTTAGTGGTGAGGTTTGCACGATGTTGAAAATCAATCCGAATATTCGGGAATATGGTGCCAGGTGTACATAAACATACTTATTCATATTCTGTTCATTTGGCGATCATCTGCACCTGACACCTTTAATGGCCTGTTCTGCAAGGCAAATAACGAATATAAATGGGAAAACTATGGAGAATCAAATTGAAGGTATTGTAATAAATTATCACACTATAAAGTAGCATATTATGTGCTATACTACAATTAGAAGTAAATATGACATGTGATAAATGGACTTTACAGAGGGATTTTAGGTGAACGATATGGAAAAAGTAGATGATAATGTAACAAATGAGGAACTCATAAAAAGAGTAAAAAATGGTGATAATTCTGCCTGGGAGTTGCTTTGTGCGAAGAATGAAGACTATATAAAGAGAATAGCCTGGAACAAAGCAAAAAAAATAAATCATTTCCCGAAAGATGAGAATGATGATTTGATTCAGAATTTGTATCAGGCGGGTTGGCTTGGATTTTTAGATGCCATTAAGCACTATAATCAAAAAAAGGCAAAAAACACTATGTTTTCAACCTATGCAGCCAGTTGGATAAGTGGTGAGATGAGTAAGGCTTTAGATGATTATCTTAATTCTACCGGAGTTACAGGTCGCATGAAATATCATCAGATGATTCAGTCAGTAAGTATGGATAGTTCGGAAAAACAAGAAAAAATTATGAGTTCCATTAGTGAAGATATAAAGTCTACTTTTAATTTTGATTTGTTTATAACAGAGTTGAAAGAAAGAATGAATTGCACAAGTCAGGAATCTTATTCGGAAACAGAGAGAGCAATTCAGATTCTTATTATTTTGAAGATGATGACGGATGAGAAGCATAAGTTGTCGAAAACGCAATTGAAGCAATGCTTAGAAGTTTATCGTATTGCTGCAGATAAAAATTGTACAAAGATAGAAGGTGATTCTGTTAGAAATGCAACGATTCAAAAAATACTAAAGGCTTTGGATCCAATGGAGTATACAGAGGATAATGATAGAGACTTTGTTATTAAATTCAAAGGCTACCAGGATAATCGATTACATAAGAATCTGGAAAATGAGAATGAAAAGTGCGCAGAGCAAAAATCTAATTCCATAACAGAAAAAAATCATTCAATAAAAAAGAAAAAGTATCGTCCTCAAATTACAGACTTATATTTTAACCATGCGTTTTCTTATGATGAACTGGATGTGTTAATTGAGTTGGTAGCATTTTCAGACTGTATGTCAGATGATGAAAAGCTCTCATTAATTGATAAAATACGCGGCACGGCAAGTATTTATTACACACATCCTCTTTTAACAGGATGTGAAAAAAATAGAATTAATTATGGTGAGAGAAAAATAGCAGATCGATATACAGGAAAGCAAAACCATGTCAGAAAAGATATGTCACATAAATTAAAAGTATTGCAGAAAGCCATTAATCGACTTAGCCAAGTTTCTTTTCGCTTTGGGCAATATGATGAGAATGGTGATTTTGTTGTTGATTCTGACTATCAACATGTGATAAGCCCTTATCATATAGTAGTGTATCATGATCAGTACTATGTAATCGGAACAAAGAAAAATGATAGTAATGTTTGGCATTTTCGCATTGACCTTATGAATCATGTAGAAATACTCAAAGATAAGAATGGAAAAAATGTTCCAATCGAAATAAAGCATAAAGAGGTAATGCCGTCAGGAATTCGTGGTGACGAATGGAATCCGGAAAAATATATGTCAGAGCATTTGTATATGAGTTATGATCAGCCGAAGGATATTCAGATTAAGATTCGAAATACGGACTATACTATTTTACATGATTGGTTTGGTACAAATTATCGTAAACTTCATAAAAGATGTGAAGAAGGATATGATATTGTTGAGGTAAAAACTTCACCTGCAATGATTGTGCATTGGGCGATGCAATATGCAGGTCGTGTTGAGATTATGAATTCTGATATTAGAAAAAGGATTCGTGAAGAAATAAAGAGTATCGCAGATAAATATAAAGAATAAAATGTTCTCCATAATATATGCAATCAAGTATATATTATGGAGAAATTTTTATTTCTTTAAATTTTTAAAGGGAGATTT
>USSH01000031.1 GCA_900557435.1 uncultured Coprococcus sp.
TTACAGCAGCAGATATAAGATATATGTGATAGAGGATGCGCAGCTTCTCAATGTGAATGCACAGAATGCACTTCTTAAGACTATAGAAGAGGCTCCATCATATGCTATCATTATATTGCTGACAAACAATATAGATAAGATGCTCCAGACTATCCAGTCCAGATGTATAGTTCTGAATGTGAAACCGGTCAGAGAGCATGATATACTCGATTATCTCATGAATGAGCTGAAGCTTGATAAGCAGAAAGCCGATTTCTGTATGGATTTTGCTCAGGGCAACCTTGGAAAAGCCATAAGGCTTGCCACCAGCGATGAATACAGGGAGATAAAGGAAAATGTCGTAAAGATCATGAGACATCTTGGAGAGATGTCGGTGGATGATATGCTGTTTGCGATCAAGAATATGGAACTGTACAAGCTCAAGATAAGTGATTACATTGATCTGATGATGATGTGGTACAGAGATATACTGATGCTCAAGGTGTCAAATAACCCTGGAAGGCTGATGTTCAAGGAATATTATTCGGATATAAGAAAGCAGTCGTCCCATATCAGCTATGAGGGAATAGAAAAGGTGCTCAAGTCCATGGACAAGGCTAAGGTCAGACTTGAGGCAAATGTCAGCTTTGACATTGTCATGGAGCTTATGCTCCTAACCATGAAGGAGAATTGTTAATGAAAGAGATTATAGGAGTTCGTTTCAGACCAAACGGAAAGATATATTATTTTGACCCGCAGAACTTTGAGGTCGAGGCAGGCAATTTCGTCATTGTTGAGACCGCAAGGGGCGTGGAGTACGGCAAAGTGGTTCTGGGAAGACGAGAGGTTGAAGAGGGCAAGATCACGGCATCACTCAAGCCAATCATAAGAATTGCCACAGAGGATGACACCAGAAGATACGAGGATAACAAGAAGAAGAGCAAGAGGGCATTTGACATCTGCCTTGAGAAGATTGCCAAGCACAAGCTGGACATGAAACTCATAGAGGCTGAGTATACATTTGACAATAACAAGGTGCTGTTCTACTTCACAGCGGATAGACGAATTGATTTCCGTGAGCTGGTAAAGGATCTTGCGTCGGTGTTTAAGACAAGAATAGAGCTCAGACAGATCGGTGTCCGCGATGAGACCAAGATGGTGGGCGGAATCGGTATATGTGGAAGGGAGCTCTGCTGTAACAAGCATTTGTCAGAGTTCGTTCCTGTGTCGATCAAGATGGCGAAGGAGCAGAATCTGTCTCTGAATCCTACTAAGATATCAGGTGTGTGCGGAAGACTTATGTGCTGTCTGAAGCATGAGCAGGACACTTATGAGTATCTGAATGAAAAACTTCCAAATGTGGGAGATTTCGTGAGGACAGTAGATGGAAATAAGGGCGAGGTCATGTCAGTGAACGTTCTCCGTCAGAAGGTTAAGATTGTGGTGACTGACAAGGATGACAACAAGGAAGTTATGGAGTATCCTGTGGCTGAGCTCAAGTTCAAGCCTAAGAGAAGAAAGAATTCAGAGAGACTCAGCGCTGAGGAGTACAAGGCACTTGAGGCATTGGAGGACAAGGGTGGAAAGTCCAAATTTGACGATTAAACCGGATGATAAAATGATAGAGAGTCAGGCTGTACAGGCCCGGTCCGAAGTGATGGGCGGGTTCACGGTGGAGATTAAATCTTGCGAGAGGATAGATGACCTGCAGTGCAAAGGTTATCAGATTATACAGAACAGCGGAATGTTCTGCTTTGGGATGGATGCTGTGCTGCTGGCAAACTATGTGAGATTTAAGCGTGGTGGCAGATATCTGGATCTCGGAACGGGAACAGGTATCATACCTATACTTCTTGCAGCAAAGGAGTATGGGGATGAGGCTCTTACCAGAGAGGAGAGATTTGCTGGTTTGTGTGCCGATGATTATAGATCCTCATATGATTGTATTGCCGTAGATGGAGTTACTAATTCGGATGCAGGGGTGACTCAGCAACCTAGCGGTAAAATGGCAGATGATGCACGGTTTATAGGACTGGAGATTCAGCCTGCATGTGCGGACATGGCGGCAAGGAGCGTGAGCCTCAATGGGCTTGACGGTTTAGTGCGAATAGATAACGGAGATATAAAGGAGGTCTCTTGTAACTACAAGAAGGCCTCCTTTGACATAGTGACCTCAAATCCGCCATATATAAAGGGCAGTCACGGCCTGGAGAATCCGGATGCTCCGAAGAACATAGCGAGACATGAGGTACATGTGACGCTTGATCAGGTGGTGGCAGCGGCAGAGCATGCCCTTAAACCCGGCGGAAGCTTTTATATGATACACAAGCCGTTCAGACTGGCTGAGATATTTGAATGTCTGCATGAGCACAGGCTTGAGCCAAAGAGGATGCAGCTTGTGCATCCTTACATAGACAAGGAGCCGAACATGGTCATAGTGGAGGCTGTGAAGGGCGGCAATTCCATGATCAAGATAGATCCGCCTATGGTAGTATACAAAGCTCCGGGAGTTTATACGGAGCAGCTGCTGGCGACGTATGAAGGTACGGCAAAGAGATAAGAGGCAGCATAAGATATCTATGATTTTCAATACTCAGATGTTCGGCAGAAGAGAGGATATATATGGCAGGAAAGTTATACTTGGTGGCGACACCTATAGGCAATCTTGAGGATATGACATACAGGGCGGTAAGAGTTCTTGAAGAGGTGGATGTGATAGCGGCGGAGGATACGAGAAACAGTATCAAGCTGCTCAATCATTTCGAGATCAAGACCCCGATGACGAGTTATCATGAATACAACAAATACGACAAGGCGAAGGTTCTCGTTGAGAAGATGCAGCAGGGACAGAATGTGGCAGTCATAACCGATGCGGGAACTCCGGGTATATCCGATCCCGGGGAGGAGCTTGTGAGACATGCTCTTGATGCCGGACTTGAAGTTACGCCTGTTCCAGGTGCCTGTGCATGTATATCGGCACTTATTAGTTCCGGACTTTCTACAAGAAGATTTGCATTTGAGGCGTTTCTTCCATATGACAAGAAAGACAGGGCGAGGGTTCTCGAGGAGATGAAGCGAGAGACTAGGACCATGGTGATGTATGAGGCCCCTCACAAGCTGAAGAAGACTTTGGCGGAACTTATGGAGGCTCTTGGTGACAGGCATATAACACTTGCCAGAGAGATTACCAAGAAGCATGAAACCATAGAGCCTATGATGTTATCTCAGGCGATAGCCCGCTACGAGGAGGAAGATCCGAGAGGGGAATTCGTTATAGTGATAGAAGGGCTTGATGTGAAGAAGCTTGAGGAGGAGAAGAAGAGCTCGTTCGAGGCTATGTCCGTGGAGGAGCATGTCCAGATGTATGTTGATCAGGGGCTGTCCAAGAAGGACGCGATCAAGCAGGCGGCAGTGGACCGCGGAGTCCCTAAGAGGGATGTGTATAATGCGGTGATGAAATAGGAAACGGAGGTGGATGCATGGGAACTTATTTTAATCCGGATAATATGCGATTTACTGATGATGTAAATAGTGATATCTATGTTGATAAGACTGGATTGATCGCAGAGATGAACAGGAAGATAAACAAAACAAATCGCTGTGTTGTCGTAAGCCATGCAAGGAGATTTGGAAAGACACAGGCGGCAAATATGCTGGAGGCGTATTATAGCAGTGGCTGTGATTCCAAGGATTTGTTTTCAAAGTTTAAGGCAGCAGATTCTGTAGATTTTGAAAAACATTTGAATAAGTATAACGTAATTCATTTGGATATAGCATCGATCACCAGCAGCGTTGACGAAAAAGTTGTTGATGGGATAAGACAAAGACTGGTATGTGATTTTAAAAAAGTATATCCAGATGTTGACTATTCCAGTTCTCTGGAATTGATATTGTTAGATATTTTTAAAAAGTCTGAAAGGCGTTTTGTTGTCATCATAGATGAGTGGGACTCTGTTATAAGAAATTATGCGGACAAGACAGAGGCCGTACATGAGTATATGCAGCTGCTTCATGTATTGTTTAAGAGCATGGAGTCTGCGCAGTTCCTTGCATTGGGGTACATGACAGGTATACTTCCTATCAAAAAGATAAAGGATGAGTCAGCCCTTAACAATTTTACTGAATATACAATGCTTGATTCAGGGGAGCTGGCACCGTATTATGGTTTTACTGAGGCAGAGGTCAGAGAACTTTGTGATAAGTTTGATATGTCCTTTGATGCTGTAAAGAATTGGTATAATGGCTACTTGTTAAATGGAATGCATATGTACAATCCGAATTCCGTGTGTCAGGCTATAAATAGGCACAAGTTAAATTCGTATTGGAAGAATACTTCATCATTTGAGTCGATAAATAATTATATAACGCTTAATTTCGATGGGTTACGGGATAGGGTTATACAGGTACTTTCCGGTGAACCGGTTTATGTTAATATCAGAACTTTCGGTAATGATCTGAGTCAGATAAGCTCCAGGGATGAAGCTCTTACAGCTCTCATTCATCTCGGGTATTTGGCATATGACGAGCAGGAAAGCACTGCATATCTTCCGAATTATGAGGTCCGGGATGCCTACAATGCAGCCTTGTCAATCGGACCATGGAAAGAGATAGCGGAGTCTGTGGAGCAGTCTGAGAGACTTCTCAGATGCACAATCAAAGGTGATGAAGAGAGTGTTGCCAGTCTTATAGAGCTTGCTCATGAGGCATATACATCTATACTCACTTATAATAACGAGGTTTCTCTTAGCTGTGTTATCATGATGGCATACTTTACAGCGCCTGCTTATTACGATGTAATAAGAGAACTTCCATCTGGCAAAGGCTTTGCGGATATCGCATTTGTCCCGAAAACTTATGCAGATAAGCCTCCAATATTGATAGAGCTCAAGTATGATAAAACGGCTGATACAGCAATAAAACAGATCAAAGACCGGAGATACACATCGGTTCTGAAATGGTATGATGAGATTATTCTGGTTGGGATTAATTATGACAAGGATGGAGAAGAAAAGAAAAAACACTCCTGTAAGATAGAGCGGTGGAGTGAGAGATGAAGTTAAAAGAATGCTTAATTAGTGTCAGGTGCGGATGAACAAAAGATTATCTGTACCTGACACTTGGGGGCATTCCAGTGGTTTCGTTATGACATATGTCAAAAAAGTGTCATCCCTCGTGAATCTTGAAAAAATCTAATCAAACTTCTTGTTATTTAAGAGCAGTATGTAAGGCGCTGCAAGTTTACCAACAAAACAAAACTTTCTACGCACCGACTTCTCCAAAACATCGTCCAATTTAAAATCTTTACTTCTTTTTATGTAGTGGGTACATCTTTGAAATCCACCCTTACTTATATCTTGTAATTCATTATTTCTTCTAATGGCTTGATAATAATCATTAAAACTGTTAGAGTCAAACACCTCATCTAATAAGAATAGCTCTTGAATAACAAACGCACTTGTACTTTGTGTAGCAGTAGCTGTACAGTCAATATCAGCTGGTACATATAAATCCCCATTCTTTCCACGTTCAAAAGACAGAAAATCCAATTCATCATCTGTTAATTCCTTGGCGTTTTCTTTTTTTAAGCAGCCAAATTGTTTTTGTTCAGAACTAGCATATACATTAGAAGGGGTGTATTCAAATAATACGTATATATCTTTATTCATTTGCTGACGCTCAACACAACGTTTTTTTACAACTTCATGTGATACAGCATTATAGGCAAAAGTCCATAAACAATAATTGTTCTTATTTATAGATGTTAATTCATAATTCACAATTTGATCAATACCTTCTCCTAAATAATTACCAGCTTTAGATATAAACATTTCATCAATGTCTAATGAACGAATACTTCTTGAATTGTTGTTAAATAATGATTGTATACGCTGCCTATTAAATAAAAATCTATCTCCAGCAAATTTTTCTAGTTTTAATCTTTCTTTCGCATAGTATTCCAAAGCTTCTTTTCTTCTTGAATTAGAGCTCTCAGATAATTCAACAGGAGAAATACCAAATCGTTCTTTGAAATCTTTATTAAATTCTTTTTTTGCATCTAAATAAAAATCTTCATCAATACCCAGATTGCTTATGCTTCTATTCTCCCTAGCTTGATCTGTTTTGTTGTGTTGTTCATTATATAAACTAAAGCCAAAATTTTCCATTAAAGTCATATACATTTGTTCATATGTATCGAGAGTCGCTCCTTTTATTTCTTTATCTGGATCATAGTATGCAATCATATAAACAAATTCTGTGCCTTCATCATAATCTCGTTGAAAAGCTGTACGATCCTTTCCCTTTTCAAGTTCATAAATATGATCACGATTATTAAAGTTTACCGTTTGACCAACATAGGCTTTCCAATCTATAATATTCAATATAAGATAAATCCCGCTACAATTTGATAAATTCATTTGTTCCATTTCTCATTCTCCTTTCATTGAACACCAGCCATGCAAAATTTTCTGTGGCGCTGCCGATCAGATATCCCCATTTATATACACCCTAGGCACTCTCACCGATATATTGCACACGATCACATCCACGTTGGTGTCGAGCATATTTGCCATGTCCTCGATGGACATGCCCTCGCCGAGAAGAGTTACAGTGTCGCCGCGCTGTACATCCGGGATGTCTGTGACATCGGCCATGCACTGATCCATACACACGCGTCCGATGATCGGTGCCTCATGACCGTTTATGATGACCTTGCCCTTGTTGGACAGGTAACGGCTGTAGCCGTCCGCAAATCCTACCGGAAGTGTGGCGATCTTTGTAGGTCTTTCAGTGACAAATGTTCCGCCGTATCCAACCTCGGATCCGGCAGGGACCTCCTTCACCATGGCAACGTATGTGTACCAGCTGAGAATCTCCTGAAGTCCTGAATTCTTCCAGTCAAAATCATCAGAAGGAGTGAGACCATAGAGGATATCACCGCATCTGACTGCGTCGAGCTGTGCCTCAGGCAGCATCAGTATGGCAGGGCTGTTGGCTACGTGGTGCTTTGGTATGACAACACCCATCTTCTCAAGTTCATTTACGGCATGGAGATATAGGTCAAGCTGCTTTCTTGCACTTGTGTGATCCCCCTCATCTGCCCTTGCAAAATGTGTAAATATACCTGTTACGTTCAAGTCATCCATATCGCAGATCTTCTTTATAGTGTCAAATGATTCCTGACATACCGGGAATCCTATTCTGTTCATACCGGTGTTCAGCTTTATCTGGACGTTCTGTTTCTTGCCGGCTCTTCTTGCAGCAGCAGCCATGTTCTCAGCACCCTCCATTGAAAAGACAGTGAGATCAAGGTCGTACTTTGCGGCCTCGTCCAGCATGTCATCCGCTGTATCGCCGAGGATAAGGATAGGCTCTGTAGCCCCTGCGTCCCTGAGCATCTTTCCCTCTTCCCAGATGGCGACGGCGTAGCTGTCTATGCCACATTCTTTCAGTGTCGGGTAGAGCCCTGCAATACCGTGGCGGTATCCATCGCCCTTCATGACAGCGATAAATTCAACTCCCGGTTTCAGTCGTGACTTTATGTTGGCAATATTGCTCCTGAGCTTTGCCAGATCTATAACGGCAGCAGTTCTGCCGGCAAATGGTCGGTTGTTCATGGTCATTCTCCTTCTATAAAAATTCAAGAAACATTGTATCACATATGCATGTTAAAAAGAAGAGCATGAATTTGCCGGATGTATGTATAAGGAATGTAAAAATAAATTTACAAAGCCTATGTTTATTTCTGTTTGGTGTCATGTTATTATACATAAGAGTAAAAACAAAGGAGGCGGTATATATGGACAGTTGTGATAGTCATGGTCGAAGTACATATAACGATGGAACAGACCTGGATTATCTTCAGGTGTCTGTATAAGCGCTTTTTATATAAGGTCTAAGTCTGTCCATCGTTAAAGAATGTCGCAACAAAGCAGTAGAGTTTGCGTAGCATTTGCTACGGTGGTTTTTTTATGCCCTTTTTAGGGAGAATGGAGGCTTAGAATGATGAAAGAGATATTGAAGGAACCAACATTTGCGCAGGATATCGTAGCGATAATAAGAAGTAGTTGTGACCGGGAGCAGCTGGTTGACAGACTGAAGGATTACCACGAGAAGGACATTGCACAGAGTCTGGAGTTGCTGACGAATGAGGAGAGAAAATCCCTGTATGACAGTCTTGATCCTGAGTGGATATCCAATATTTTCTCGTATATAGAGGAACCAGAGGAGTATATACAGGAGCTGGGTATAGGCAGGCTGGCAGAAGTCATAAATGAGATGGATTCGGACGACGCTGTAGATCTTCTGGAGGATGTGGACGAAAAAGTCAAGAATCAGCTGCGACCGATACTTGACGAGGATCTGAAGGCAGACATCCGTCTCATAAATTCCTACGATGACGATGAGATAGGAAGTCTTATAACCAACAATTATATAAGCATATCGAGGAATCTGACCATACGCCAGGCCATGCACGAGCTTGTACAGCAGGCTGGAGAAAAGGACAATATATCAACCCTCTACGTGGTTGACGACAAGGGAAGGTTCTGTGGTGCCATAGATCTGAAGGATCTCATCATTGCCAGAGAGCATGACGAGCTGGACGATATAATCATTGATTCCTATCCGTATCTGATAGATCATGAGAAGATATCGGAGTGCATAGAAGATATCAAAGATTATGCGGAAGATTCCCTCCCTGTGCTGAACGGCGAAAAAAAGATAATCGGTATCCTTACCGCACAGGATGTAATAGAGGCAGTGGACGATGAAATGGGCGATGACTATGCCAAGCTGGCAGGTCTGACTGCGGAGGAGGATCTGAAGGAGACAACATTTGAAAGCATGAAAAAACGTATGCCGTGGCTTATCATACTGTTGTTTCTGGGCATGGGAGTGTCCACGGTTGTCGGAGCATTTGAAGGCGTGGTGGCGGTGCTGCCGATCGTCATGTGTTTTCAGTCTCTCATCCTTGACATGGCGGGCAATGTCGGCACACAGTCCCTTGCTGTGACGATCCGTGTGCTCATGGATGAGAATCTGACCGGCAAGGAGAAAATGTCCCTTGTAGTCAAGGAGATGAGAGTTGGGTTTGGAAACGGTCTGATCCTGGGAGTATTATCCCTGATCTTCCTTGGGGTATATATCGGAGTGTTCAAAGGCTTCACTATGGGAAAGGCGTTTATGATATCTGGCTGTGTTGGCGTATCACTGCTGGTGGCAATGGTCATATCAAGTTTGGTTGGAACCCTTGTACCTATGTTCTTTCACAAGATCAAGGTTGATCCGGCAGTTGCATCCGGCCCACTCATTACCACGGTAAATGATCTTGTGGCAGTTATCACATACTATGGACTTGCATGGCTGCTGCTCATACAGTGCATGCAAATTGTATAGAGATATATAGCAGAAAATATTCGGGGCAGCATCACTTTATAACAGTAAAGTGATGCTGCCCCGAATACTTGTTGTCATTAAAAGCTGTGGAGGGTATAATATCGAAATATAAGAGAATTTATAAAATGGCTGTCTGACTTGAGAGATCAGCTCTGAATCATAATTTAGAGATATGTCACTCAAATCGGGCGGGAAGGAATTGTTATGAGAAAAGAATATGTTATGGGTAACGGAGCCATAGCCCTTGGCGCGCTTGCGGCGGGACTGAATCTGGTGGCAGGATATCCGGGAACTCCATCTTCGGAGATACTGGAGACAGTGGCGAAATATCCGCATGACGGAGTCCATGTGGAGTGGTCGGTAAATGAGAAAGCGGCTATGGAGGTTGCCGCCAGTGCATCATATAGTGGAGCGAGGACACTTGTGACCATGAAACAGGTGGGCCTCAACGTGGCATCGGATCCGCTTATGTCGCTGGCGTATGTTGGGATAAAGGGTGGAATGGTCATCGTGTCTGCGGACGATCCGGGACCGATATCGTCACAGACGGAGCAGGATACGAGGATGTTTGCAGACTTCTGCAGGATCCCGGTATTTGACCCGTCGACTCCTGAGGAGGCATATCAGATGATACAGGATGCATTTGACTACTCGGAGAAATACAAGACACCGGTTCTGTTCAGGCCGACAACAAGAGTGTGTCATGCATACGCATCCATAGAGGTAAAAGACGAGTGGAAGGCAAAGGAATATGAGGGATTTGTAAAGGATTCAAAGAAATGGGTCATCTTCCCGAGATTGTCATTTGCCAATCATGCCATGATAGAAAAAAGAAATGTAGAGATCGGGGACGACTTCGGCAGCTACTCCATGAATACGGTGGAGGGCAGCGGCAGCAAGGCGGTATTCGCATCGGGAATCAGCTACTGCTATGCAAAGGAGACGCTTAAGAATGTGCCTGATGTGAAGCTGGTCCGTATAGCAACGCCACATCCGTTCCCTGAGCAGTTCGTGAAGAATGCGCTGGACGGAGTGACGGAGGTCATGTGTCTTGAGGAGCTCAGCCCATACATAGAGAATCAGATATTACGCCTTGCAGGCAAATATCATATGGATATAGATGTCAGAGGAAAGCAGACCGGGGATGTACCGGCGAGCGGAGAGCTTTCTACCAACAAGGCTGCAGATATCCTGTGTGATTTCCTTGATCTTGAGAAGACTTCTCAGGTGGATGTGTCAGATGCACCTGAACTTCCTGTGAGACCTCCGGTGCTGTGTGCAGGATGCCCTCACAGAGCGTCATTTTACGCGGTAAAGAAGGCGATGGTTGGAAGAAAGAGCTACTTCTGCGGAGATATCGGATGCTATACACTTGGAAATGCCATGCCGCTTGACATGGTGGATACCTGTCTGTGCATGGGCGCCGGGATCACCATGGCGCAGGGCTTCCACTGGGTGGATGAAGATGGCGTGTGCTTTGCATTTGTGGGAGACTCCACATTCTTTGCATCGGGTATGACAGGCGTGGTAAATGCAGTTTACAATGATGCGAATATGATCCTGTGTGTGCTCGACAACTCGACCACAGCCATGACGGGACACCAGCCACATCCGGGAACGGGACGCAACATGATGGGTCAGTTCGTGGACAAGGTGAGCATACAGAAGGTACTCGAGGGAATCGGAGTGAAGAAGATAGTCACTGTTGATCCGCTTGATCTTGAGGCCAGCGTAGCGGCAGTTAAAGAGTGCGCGGATATCAGAGGAGTTAAGGCGATCATTTTCAAGTCGCCTTGTATAGCCATCACCAAGCCATCAGGCAAGATGGAGATATCCGAAAAGTGCATACAGTGTAAGAAATGTATCAGAGAGATAGGCTGCCCTGCGATCATCCTTAAGGATGGCAAGGTGGCGATAGATGAAAGCCTGTGTACGGGATGTGGTCTGTGCGCACAGATCTGTCCGGTGGGTGCGATAGGAGGTGCTTGCAATGAATAAGGATATTCTGGTCTGCGGTGTAGGCGGACAGGGAACGGTTCTTGCGTCCAAGCTCATCGCATCGGCGTATATGGCAAAGGGCGAGACGGTACATTCGGCGGAGACTATAGGAATGGCGCAGAGAGGCGGAAGTGTCACGAGCCATGTGAGGATCGGTGAGGCGTATTCACCACTCATAGCCCAGGGCGGTGCTGACATTATACTTGCGTTTGAGCCTGCAGAGGCGGTGCGCAACCTGGCTTATCTGAAAAAGGGAGGAATCGTCATCACCAACAACGTCCCGGTGAAACCGGCGACGGACTCGCTCATGAATTCAGGCTACGAGGCACAGCCGATGCTTGACTATCTGAAGGACAAATGCGATTGCATAGTCATGGACGGCGCGGCGATAAGCCGTGAATTTGGTTCGGCAAAGTTCTACAATATAGCACTTCTTGGAGTTGCAGTTGCCAGTGGCAGACTTGGACTTGACGAGGCGGACATCATATCAGCCATTGAGAATGGAGTGAATCCGAAGTTTGTAGAGGTGAACAAGAAAGTATTTGAATATGCGATGAAGATGTAGTTGGCGTGACATATAAGTGATTTCAGCATGGGATGCATCGGCCTTTGAAAGTATAAAGTGTATTTTCAGTGGGCTGACAAAAGGGAAAAGGAGAGTAAAAAATTATGAAGTTAAATGACACACAGCTCAGTCAGGTGGACGCACAGATAAAGAGACTTGTAAAGACTGACAGCTATTATGGTAAGAAGTACAGAGAGCTTGGTATAACAGATGTGACAAGTCAGGAGGCATTTGAGGAGCTTCCGTTTTCAAGCAAGGACGACCTGAGAAATGCTTATCCACTGGGAATACAGGCTGTTCCAGATGAGGAAGTGGTCCGTATACATTCATCTTCAGGAACAACAGGAAAGCCGGTCATCATACCTTACACAGCAAAGGATGTCGATGACTGGGCAATCATGTTCGCAAGATGCTACGAGACGGCAGGAGTGACAAAGAAAGACCGAGTGCATATCACTCCGGGATATGGTCTGTGGACAGCTGGAATAGGATTTCAGGCAGGCGCGGAGAAGCTTGGCGCCATGGTGATCCCTATGGGTCCTGGAAATACTGACAAGCAATTACAGATGATGATGGATCTGAAGAGTACAGTACTGACAGCGACATCATCATACGCACTTCTTCTTGCAGAGGAGATAGATAAGAGAGGTCTCAAGGACAAGATATATCTGAAGAAGGGCGTATTTGGCTCGGAGCGCTGGAGTGAGAAGAAGAGAAAGTATATAAAAGAGAAGCTTGGAATAGAGCTGTATGATATATATGGACTTACAGAGATCTATGGACCTGGTATCGGAATAAGCTGCGATGCCCAGAATGGAATGCACTATTGGGATGATTATGTTTATATAGAGATAATAGATCCGAAGACCGGAAAGACTCTCCCTGACGGAGAGGAGGGAGAGATCGTTATCACTACTCTGGTTAAGGAGGGAGCTCCACTCATCCGTTTCAGGACACACGATATATCAAGGATCATTCCGGGTGAGTGTCCATGCGGAAGAAAGCATCCTAGACTGGATATCATCAAGGGCAGAAGTGATGATATGTTCAAGGTACACGGCGTAAATATGTTCCCAAGTCAGGTTGAGGAGCTGCTTGCACTTGTGGATGGAGTGCCAAGCGAGTACACCATAAATATAGCCCATGATGAGCCAGCCAATAAGGATATCATGCTGGTTACAGTCGAGGCCGAGGGACGTGTAGATTTTGAACAGACAGGACGTCAGATCAGAGATCTGTTCAAGTCAAGGATCGGAGTTACACCGAAGATCACTGTTGTCCCTGTTGGAACACTGCCTAGAAGTGAGAAGAAGACACAGCGTGTCATTGACCATCGTGAGCAGTGATATTTTTAGAAGGGATATTATATTTATGAATTCAATCAATATAGCAGCTTGTATAGTTGCGTTTTTACTTGGGGTGATGCTTTTCACTCTGGCGAATGAGATCATACTCAAGCTGCCGAACAATGAGAATATCTTCAAGGGAAAGCCAAAGAGCTTTGAAAAGTTTTCTCCGAGATGTCTGTTCATACAGATACTTGGTGGAGTGTTCGGAGTGCTTATGGTGTGGCAGTTTGGTGTGAGCCTTGAGGCGGTCACGGTATTCCTGTTCTTTGCACTGCTGACTATCATCACGTTTATAGACGCTGACACCATGGAGATACCATTTGTGCTGAATGTGTGCATACTGGTACTTGGAGTTATATCTATCTTCACAAGAGGGGGATTTTCCCTGACGGGCGGAGATCTCTCGCTTGTGAGCAGACTCATAGGAATGATATGTGTGAGTCTTCCACTGTTCCTGATAGTGCTGGTTATCCCGGATGGCTTTGGTGGCGGAGATATCAAGCTCATGTTTGCCGCAGGATTCTTCCTTGGCTGGAAGGCTACGGTCATAGCATTCTTTATCGGACTCATCATTGGTGGATGCCAGGGTGCTATCTTGCTGATAAGACGTAAGAAAGGCAAAGATGAGCATTTTGCATTTGGCCCGGCGCTCAGCGTGGGACTGATGATCGCGACATTTGCGGGATCACAGATGATGAACAGTTATATAAATGTCATCAAGGCATCGTTTTATGCGTAGAGGTGATTAAGGCGGCAGAGCATACATGAAAATGTGAGTTTGCTGCCTTTTTTAATATTCTAAGAATTTAGATGAGGTATGGAGAAGCGTTATGGGGTTAAAATATAATTTTGAAGGTGAAGAAGAACCGACACAATTTTTCATAGACAAAGAACAGCAGGGATTGAAACCATCAGAAAGTCAATATATAGCTCGCTCTTTTTTCGGTCAGGTAAATATACTCATGAACAAAAATGATCTGAGTTATAGTGATATGGAGAAAATGATCGGATTAAAAGAAAGCACGATAAAAAATAACATGTCTACTCCGTATAAGTCTAATGGAGAGAGAAATCCTAATTACAGATATCCGGCATTCAGTACCGTTATAGCTGTGGCGATTATTTTTGAAATGGAAATAGATGAAGTGAACAATCTTTTGGACTCTGCGGATATGGCACCACTCAAGCTGTGGCGATATAACAGAGGTGACGATATAATATTAAAATTCTATCCTCAGATTTTATCGGAGATAAGGGAAAAGAAAAAAGCCGGTCAAAGGACAAATGAATTGGACTCAATAGTAGAGATGAACAAGAGTTTCAAAAAGAGAACCGGTAAATATCTGATTTCAGGGGGATTTTATGAAGATGATGGCAAGTAAAGAGCAACGAAAACAAGTTACCTATATATGTTATGGAGACAATGATGGATTTGAAAGATGCGATGATATCATTGAACTGAGGGGAAGCTTGGACGAAGAAGATGAGGAAAAGTGTCAGGTGAAGTTTAGATGTCAGGATCCGGATGAAGATGATCTGTATTTGAAGTTATTCCCTGAGTCTGATATGGCGGTTTCTTTTTTTAGAGGATGGCAAACATATACATATATAGGTAACTTGTT
>USSH01000032.1 GCA_900557435.1 uncultured Coprococcus sp.
TGTCTCTCAAGCCGCGTGTATGTATCCGCGTCACTCTTTATCTCGATTCCAACTATCTTGTCCGGGATGACCATTACCACATCCGCGCGGGAACTTCCCACGGTCTTCTCCTCAAGAATACGCACCTTGCCGTACCTCTCCTCAAGAAATTCAAACAGTGGTTCTCGTATATCCTTATCTAATAACATCTTTCCCTCCCAAAATCAATTGATTTAAGTAACTTTCATATGTTATTTTGTGTTATATAAAAAAACAAGGCAGTGAACTTTTAAAGTGAGCTCACTGCCCTGATTTCTTAAAACATATATTATCCCATATCACCTAAATTCATTAAATCAGTACCAGATTCCGGCAATATCTCTATCAGCCTTTATTCACTAGTTCTGTAAACTTCTTAAGTGCTTCCTGAGCCTCCGGTGAAATATTCCTTGGAACTGCAATTCTGACTGTCACATAATGGTCTCCATGGGTATTGCCGCCTCTCGCCTGAACACCTTTGCCACGAAGCCTTATCTTGCTGCCCGACTGTGTTCCCGGAGCTATCTTACACTTTACATCTCCAAACATCGTGTGGACGAGAAGTTCTCCTCCGAGAACTGCCACATCAAACGGTACAAGGGCTGTGGTGTAGATATCCAATCCTTTTCTCTCATACCCGGCCTTGTCCCGGATATTTACCTGCAGGAGCAGATCTCCCGGCTGTCCTTTGCCTGTTCCGGGATAACCCTTGCCGGCAAGTCTTATCACACCGCCATTGTCTATACCTGCCGGTATGTGCACTTTAAACTGTGAACTTCCACCGCGTCCATCGTTGAATGACAATGTCTTATCACATCCATAGACAGCCTCGTCAAAGTCTATAGTGACACTTGCCTCCATATCTCTGCCTCTGGCATTGAAGTTACCGCTAAATCCACCGAAACCGCCTCTCTGTGAACGACCGCCTCCTCCGCCAAAGAACGAGCCAAATATATCGCCAAACATATCTCCAAAGTCTCCACCTTCAAAGTGGAATCCTCCGCCACCGAATGGATCTCCTCCTGCAGCTCCACCTGAGCCGTCAAAAGCAGCCATTCCAAACTGATCATACATCTTCCTCTTCTCAGCATCAGACAGTACCGCGTAGGCCTCAGAAGCCTCTTTAAACTTCTCTGCAGCTGACGCATCGCCAGGATTCGTGTCCGGGTGGTATTTCTTCGCCAGGGTTCTATATGCTCTTTTTATCTCAGCGTCTGTGGCTGTCTTCTTGACGCCGAGAACTTCATAATAATCTCTTTTTGAAGCCATGATTCCTACCTCCCGATAAGCCTATGTATAGTTTAACACTATCTGTCAAGTGATTCCACATTTTTAATGTCAAAATAAGCACATATATTATGGAAATTTTTAGGCATTTTTATCTAATCGATAACTAATTTATCAGCTGTACTATGTCATGTAAATTTCCGAAGTTTACAAATTATCCCCTGCAAACGCCAAAGTCACGTGCAAATACAATCTTTGGCACGTTGCCCCGCATAAAAAAGCACCTCCACCGATGTTTGATCTATTCCGTCAGTGGAGATGCCTTTGTATGGCTAATACTATATATGTTATATGCAGAATGTGCTACTCCCTTGCAACATATTCTGTACAACATTCATTTTACTTATACTATCCTACTGCTTTACGTTGAAAGCCTTGATTCCAGGATATACTGCGCAGTCGCCAAGCTGTTCTTCAATTCTGAGGAGCTGGTTGTACTTTGCAACTCTCTCTGATCTCGAAGGAGCACCTGTCTTGATCTGACATGTGTTGAGTGCCACTGCGAGATCTGCAATAGTTGTATCTGCTGTCTCACCTGATCTGTGTGAAGAAATTGCTGTGTATCCAGCCTTATGAGCCATCTTGATAGCCTCAAGTGTCTCTGATACTGAACCGATCTGGTTGAGCTTGATAAGGATACAGTTTGCACATCCCATCTCGATACCCTTTGCAAGTCTCTCTGTATTTGTAACAAACAGATCATCACCAACAAGCTGAACCTTGTCGCCAAGTCTTGCTGTGAGCTTCTGCCAGCCTTCCCAATCCTCCTCATCGAGACCGTCCTCGATTGAGATGATAGGATACTTCTCAACAAGCTTTGCCCAGTGCTCGATGAGCTGCTCTGCTGTGTACTCTGTTCCAGCCTTTGGAAGCTTGTACCAGCCCTTGCCCTTCTCGCTCTTCCACTCTGATGAAGCAGCGTCCATAGCGATCTTGAAGTCCTTGCCCGGCTCATATCCAGCCTTCTTTACAGCCTCGAGAATTGTCTCGATAGCCTCCTCGTCAGACTTGAGTGCCGGAGCAAATCCACCCTCATCGCCTACTGATGTAGCAAGACCTCTCTCCTTGAGGATCCCTGCAAGTGCGTGGAATACCTCTGCACACCATCTCAGACACTCCTTGAATGAAGGAGCGCCAACCGGCATGATCATGAACTCCTGAACGTCAAGTCCTGATGACAGAGCATGGCATCCACCATTTACGATATTCATCATCGGAACCGGAAGCTTGTTTCCTGAGATTCCGCCGAGAAATCTGTAAAGAGGAATGTCAAGTGAGATTGATGCTGCTCTTGCCGCTGCGATTGAAACTGCAAGGATAGCATTTGCTCCGAGTTTTGACTTGTCCTTTGTTCCATCCGCCTTGATCATTGCTGCATCTACTGCATATATATCAGACGCATCCATTCCTGTAAGTACGTCATTGATTGTTGTATTTATATTCTCTACTGCCTTCTGGACACCCTTGCCAAGGTATCTTGACTTGTCTCCGTCACGAAGCTCAAGTGCCTCAAACTCACCTGTTGATGCTCCACTTGGTGCAGCGCCGCGGCCTACTGTTCCATCTGCCAGATATACCTCTGCCTCAACTGTTGGATTTCCTCTTGAATCAAGGATCTCTCTTCCTATTACCTTTTCGATCTCAAGATAATTCATCATTTTTATATTTCTCCTTTCCTTGTATCGCCCCTTCCTTACGGTCGGCGGCAGTTCGTCGGTGCATTCCGATATGTGCCCGCAGGGCACAAGGCACCTTCTCTTTCGCGAATATAACCCCTGCTGTCCCTCCGATTCAGCAGGCTGCAGAGGGCTCAGGAGCTCACATGATTTACGGTGTTAGTTTAATCTAACCAGCCTATAAAATCAACATTTGTAATTGTGTATATTTTATCATTTAACGTAATAGCCGGAGATGGGGTACCTGGGGACGGAGGTACCTGTCCCCTTTTTGATAACTGGGGGACGGAGGTACCTGTCCCCTTTGCCAATGTGGAGATTTTTAGTTAGCCAAGGGCTACGTCCAGCACCATCATCAGTGCAAAGCCAACCGCAGCTCCGATGGTTCCTATATTGCTGTGATCCCCCACCTGAGATTCGGGTATGAGCTCCTCGATGACAACATAGAGCATGGCTCCCGCCGCAAATGCAAGAAAGTACGGAAGAAATGGCGTAATCTGCACCGCCAGAAGTGCCGTGAGGAATCCTCCAACCGGCTCTACCGCGCCTGACAGTGTTCCATACAGAAATGCCTTCTTTTTGCTCATGCCTTCACCCACAAGTGGCATGGACACGATCGCGCCCTCAGGAAAGTTCTGTATGGCGATTCCTATCGAGAGCGCAAATGCTCCAGTGATTGAAACTCCCACATCGCCCATGGCTGCTCCGGCATACACAACCCCCACCGCCATTCCCTCAGGGATGTTGTGGAGTGTGACCGCAAATATCATCATCGTGGTCTTCTGCAATTTTGCTTTAACTCCCTCCGGCTTATCACTCTCCAAATGCAGATGCGGTATCAAAGTATCAAGGACCAGCAGAAACACTATTCCGAGGGCAAATCCGATAAGCGCAGGCACCCATGCGATCTTTCCCTGTGCCTCCGCCATATCTATGGATGGTATGAGCAGCGACCATATAGACGCTGCAATCATGACTCCGGCTGCAAATCCCAGCAGTGCTTTCTCAACCATCGGAGATATTTTTTCTTTCATGAGAAATACCATAGCCGCTCCAAGGGTCGTTCCGGCAAATGGTATAAATAATGTTACAAATTCAGCCATTCAATCACCTCTTTATAATATGTAATATCTTTTATTTTATACATATTCATTTTTTTAATCCCGTGCACATTTCCGACTTAAATATATTTAAAATATATTTAGAGAATAATTTGCAAATTTTTGTCATATCGATCCCACAAATCATGTCACAAATTGCATTTACAATTTAATTTAACAACAAGCCTTTGTCAACACAAGTCCACACACATGATACAAGTTATCAACAAGAATCACAAAGTTATCAAAAATTATTGCATTTTATCCACATATGACTGTAATTTTGCAACACAAATTTATGGTGATATTTTGTCAATACATGTTATAATATGAGCTGTCATTAAATTTCAGTATCAGTGTGTAGATGAAAATAAAAATGGGGATAAATATGAAAGAAAAAGAACCTCTGACTACCACGCGATTCCAGCCGGTTCATCTGATACGCTTAATAAAACATTTGACATAACGACTTATTGAAAGCATAATATCAAAAATTGATATTTTAAAAGATTTTTTAAAAGAACTTATTAAAAGAAATAAATAAAGAAATAATTCCAAGGGGAAAAACCATGAAAGAAAATTTACAGTTAATAACTTTATTGGATATCTTAGATCAGCAGAAGCTGGTGACAGATTACTCAGACGATTGCAAAGATATCTCACCTACACACATAACCATCAATTCCAAGGATGTTGTTCCGGGCACATTCTTTGTGTGCAAGGGTGCTTCTTTTAAAGAAGAATATCTGAAATCCGCCATCTCACAGGGTGCTATCGTATACCTGTCACAGCAGAAGTATGACGGAGTAGACATTCCATATATAATAGTCAGTGATATAAGAAAGGCCATGGCTCTGGCTGCAAGATGGTTCTTCGGCAATCCTGGCGACAACCTTGCCAAAGTCGGTATCACCGGAACAAAGGGTAAGACCACTGTCACATTTGTCATGAAGGATATACTGGACAAGTACACTGATAACAGATGTGCTGCATTCTCAACACATGAGATAGACGTAGGAACAAAGGTATTTGAAACCACACTCACCACTCCGGAGCCTATCGAACTTCAGACATACTTCGACATGGCGGTAAATGAAGGATGTACTCACTGTATCATGGAGGTATCATCCCAGGCCATGAAGATGAACCGTATCTACGGAGAGCACTACAAGGTCGGAGTATTTACCAATATCGACTACGATCACATCAGCCCGACAGAGCACGCCTCCATGGAGGACTATCTTGGATGCAAGGTATCCTTCCTGAAGCAGTGCGACAACGTTGTTCTGTACAGTGACACAAGATATTTTGAAACTATATATAATGAAGTAAGGGATAAGCACGTTGTTGTATACGGAAGCAAGGAATCTGTAGAAAAGCTCATGTCAAGGGATGACGATTTCTTTGAAAAGGATACTGAATTCGCCAGCATCCACAATGAAGATCTCACAGACCATAACAGCTACTTTGAGCTTATATACGGAGGAGAGAACCGAGCGTACAACACCAACCTGATCGGTGATTACAATGTGGAGAACATCGTTGCGGCTATCATCTCGTCTCTGCTCATCGGCATTCCAAACGAACAGATCAGAAGCAGCATAAGAGATGTATACGTTCCGGGAAGACTACAGATTTACCACTGGAAAGACCGCACATTTATGATTGATTATGCTCACAACTATATAAGCATGTACAGACTGTACGAGATGGTTAAAAAGACCATGAATCCAAAGTCAATCACAGTTGTATTCGGGTGCGGCGGTGAGCGTTATAAGAAGCGCCGTGAAGACATGGGCAGACTTGCTGAGCAGTATGCCGACAAGGTCGTTCTCACCATGGAGGATCCTGGTTTTGAGTCCTGTGAGGATATCTGCAAGGAGATCAAGCAGTACATCACAAAGCCATGCTATATCATTGTAGACAGGGAGAAAGCTCTGACAAGAGCACTCGACGAGGCTCAGCCTGGCGAGCTTGTCATCACCACCGGAAAGGGTATCGAGAGCACCCAGAGGATCAATGGCACATTTGTGCAGTGCCACTCTGATGCACAGGTTATCGAGCATTGGCTGACAGAACATCCGGAGGAGTAAGGAACGGACGGTAATTGATCTGTTCCGTTTGTGTGTCTTGAAAAGGCTGGTCGCTGTACTTGTACAACGACCAGCCTTTTATTTTTTAATACTTTATGCAGTTTAAGGGATGATTACCTGCATTCCTATTACTCTAGATCTATTGAATTCTGTAGTAATTTATGAAATTCATATATGCCTTTTTCTTTATCACATATTTCTATAATTTGGGTTGATTTGTCATACTTTGCGACGAATGCAACTCTTTCCCAATATTCCGTTACGTCACACACTTCGTCACAGTCTAATACAAGGATCATGACCCTCTTTGCATCTCTGGTGCTTATCCATTGCTGTTTTTCATGAGCAAATCGCCTGTCGTCAAAAAATGCATAATAAAAAATAATATCAAGATCCGGATTTTTAACTGAATTCTCGCTGATATATTTCAACCCATTTTCCATTTCGTATAAATAATGAATAGGATATCGTCTATAGCTCCCATCAAAATCATTACGTCCATTTACAATGACCCAGATATCCGACGGTGACATTCCTGTGTTTTCTTTAAAGCTTTCTTCAAAATCCTTTGTCCATTTTTCTATATCTATCCATACATCTTTAGATTTCATTATGTAATTTCTCATGTATTTTCTTATGTATTCCTCATACGTCATTTCATATGGCGTAAATATTCTGTCTGCATAATCTTCCCTGAAATATTCTGCATCTGTTGATCGGTCCAAATATGTCTTTTCACATTTGCGATCTATCAGGTAGCCCGACAGCATCCTCGAATCCATATCCTTTACAGACACATCTTCTATAAATATCTCTATTCCAGCCTTTGCAACTTCGATCAGCCAGAAATTATAATTCCTAAAGCTTACCTTTACATAAATATCCATCTTTTCCAACACTGGGAGTATGTATTTTAATTCGAACAATCCTGGGGTATGCAGAACACCTACTATTTCTTTCGAGCTCCGACTATGAATTGAAAGCAACAGACAACTCATTTGCAAAACATAATGTAAATATGTGACAAACTGTTCTTTTGGATCCCATTTATCACTTTCTATTATATATCCCCCTTTGTATACAACTCCGTAACGGTTTAAGTAATCCTTTACGGCTGGTGTATCCAGAAACTTTGTCATTCCAGCCACTTCCATCTCAATGCGGCTGCAGAATTGTCTTTGAATATTTTCATACGAATCAAACTCAACCGCGTATTTATCTCTATCACTATGCAGCCTACTCCAGCCGTCACTATCTTTCCCATACACGTATAAACTCATAACACCCCCCCTTCTAAGCCAACTCAACTCATTGCATAAACTCAATAATATTGTCATGATTGCAGTATATTGAATGGATCATCGAAAGTCGACATTACCCTAGAATTTTGGTAAATAGGTAAAAAAATCATTTGTTTATATTTCTTGTTTTGTTTATTGGGTCAAATTTCTTCACCGGTTCTTCCCCTGACCTCTAAAGTGTTTAGATTTTCATTGTTTATTGGGTAGAATTCTTCCCTTGTTCTTCAAAATATTTTGTTTATTTTGTAAAATGGATGTTGATCGGTCCTTCATCTGTTATCCTCTAATACTTTCTCCCTCATCTCAGAATCGAATGCTCCCTTACGGATCATGGCGATCTCCCTCTTGAATGGCTCGTAGCTTTTCTTGCTGTTTTCCGGATCTTTGATATATGGGGATTCCAGGATCTTTGGCACTTCCATGAAGTCTGGGTGGTTCATGATGTACATGAGCGGTTCAAAACCAATCTTGCCGAATCCAAAGTTCTCATGTCTGTCCTTTGCAGCTCCCGGCTCGTTCTTGCTGTCGTTCATGTGGAATACCGCTATCTGATCTTTGCCGATGAGTCTGTCGAACTTCTCCATGACACCGTCAAAGTCGTGTATTATGTCGTACCCCGCATCGCTGGTGTGGCAGGTGTCAAAGCATACTCTGAGCTTATCATTGTAGTTAACGCCATCATATATGCGTGCCAGCTCCTCGAAGTTTCTTCCGATCTCGCTCCCCTTGCCCGCCATGGTCTCAAGCGCTATATGGCATGTAGTGTCTGCGGTCAAGACTTCATTCAGTCCCTTTACTATGCTTGCTATTCCCTTGTCCACGCCCTCTCCAACATGTGATCCAGGATGAAGGACTATCGTATGTGATCCCATAGCCGCAGCCCTCTCTAATTCCTTTGCAAGAAATTCAACTGCTATCTCATATGTTGCAGGATTTACGGTATTTGCAAGATTGATTATATACGGTGCATGGACCACGAACTCCTCTATGCCGTGCTGTGCCATGAGTTCATGAGCTTCCTGTATCTTCAGCTCCGATATATTCTTGCGCCTCGTATTCTGCGGTGCTCCAGTGTATAGCATAAATGTATTTGCCCCAAATGATACAGCATCCCTAACGGAGCCAAGCATCATATCCTTGCCTGACATGCCTACATGACATCCCAATTTCAACATATTTTTTCCTCCGGTTGTATTTTCCTATTTCTCTGTACAATAATCCGCCTATCTCAAACTATTCCAGCCGACTTCTAACTACCACGCATGTCACAGTTTCTGTTTTGCACATGTCGCAGTTTCTGTTTTTGCTGAATTTAAATAAGTAATGGTGTATAATCTTTGTATGTTGCCATAAATTCATATACGATCTGATATTTTTCTCTTATCAGATGCGCAACTTATATTATACACATTTTACTATACAATGGGGGAGAACTATTATGATTTTAAAAAATGTACTGATCGTGGTTAAAGATATTGAACGATCAAAGAAATTCTACAAAGATATTTTCGGGCTGGATGTCATATTGGACAACGAAGGAAATGTTATATTAACTGGTGGTCTGGTGCTTCAGGACTACTCCATCTGGACCGATTTTATTGATGCTCCTGTAATATCTCACAATAATGCATGTGAACTCTATTTTGAAGAACCCGACATCGAGACATTTGCTCTGAAACTGGACAAGAGTCCTTATGATATACATTATGTAAACAGATTGATGACTCACTCATGGGGACAGCGCGTTATCAGATTCTATGATCCGGACGGAAACCTGATCGAGGTTGGCACACCTTAGACGGAAAGTATTTTGCCTATACCCATTCCTGTCATTTCATGTTACAATTAATTATTACATATCATAGGCTGTCGTTTATGATACATGCAGGGGCTTATGCGTCTGCTCTACTACCACAATTGGAGGACAAATATTTATGAGTAACACAGGAAGAACCTGTAAGGTTCATTACACAGGAACATTTAACGACGGAACCAAATTTGATTCATCATATGACAGAGGCGAGCCAATCGAGTTCGTATGCGGCGCAGGTCAGATGATACCTGGGTTTGACCAGGCTGTTGAGGGTATGAATGTCGGCGACATAATCGATGTTCATCTCCGCCCAGAGGATGCATACGGAATGCCTGATCCAGAAGCCATCATCAAGGCTCCTCTTGCAGATATGCCTGGCGCTGAGAATCTTGAGGTCGGCAATCAGGTATACCTTGCCAATTCCATGGGACAGCAGTTTCTTGTGAAGGTTATCGAAAAAGATGATGAATCCATCACATTTGACGCCAATCATGAGATGGCTGGCAAAGAGCTGAACTTTAAGATCGAGCTTGTATCAGTGGACTGATCCGCATGTGGATATAGTTTTTATATCTGATATATTTCTATTTTTTTCAACATTACTTAAGATAAGAAAGGGACAGTGGGGTCATGAATATATACATAGACGAATCAGGATCAATCAACAGGTATCATACAAGCGACCTGTATTTTGTTGTGTCTATGATACATGTTCTTGATCCCATTGCCCTTGAAAGAGCGTATAAGCGATTTATCTCTTCAAATTACGAGATGCTTCTTGATCTGGACAGTGACAAGGTTGACGATATGACTGGGAAGATCGTCAAACACGGTGGCAGGATGTTCCGTGATGGCAAATTCCGCGAACTCAAAGGCGCACAATTTGACAGGGATATGAAGCATATATTTGTGGACTATTTTTCGAGAAAACACCACTTTGACGTGTACTATATTATGATGAAGAATGAGAATCTGCCAAGTCGTTTCTTTGACAACATATCCAGAACGTTTAACTACTCCATCAAATCCGCACTGCTATACTTTATCCAAAGCGGATATCTCCCGGACGAAAGCTGTTTTCTTCAGCTCGACGAAAGGAATGAGCGGGTAGAGAACAAATCATTTCTAGAGAATTATCTAAACACAGAGCTCTCTCTCTCCGGACAGGTCGCCGGAGATTTCTCAGTGAGTTACTTTGATTCATCCTGCAACAAGTTTATCCAAATAGCCGATGTATTCTCCAATCTGTTCTATTCTCATTTACAGACCGGACATTATGTCGATGAGTTGGAACTCATGAAGGAACTGGGAATCCTAAAAGGAATATATGAGATGCCTTAATTTTTATGGGGACGGAGGTGCCTGTCCCCCTTTCGCTGTGGGGACGGAGGTGCCTGTCCCCCTTTCGCGGAAACTAAAAAAAGGATTGAACCTTACGATCAATATCGCGGTTTCAATCCTTTTTTTAATACCAATAGCCTTCGAGCGATGCTCACACAGAACACTTACATAGATAAACGCACTATCGAAGGACTTACTGTTGGTACTTATATAATAACATTTGGTTGACATAAAATCAAGTCTATGTCCATAAAAATCCATAAGAATCTTATCAAAACTTGCCAACCAAAATCTTGTCAAAAATCCAATATAGATTCAAAAAACTATCTGTCAGATGGCTGGTGCCCACTGACATCTCCGCCACCATCCCTGCGGCTGTGTCCGAATGCCAGATAGCCAATAAACAATACAAACAATAATGCAACTCCCATCCAGATGCACAGCAGCTTTGTTCCCTTCGGTGCAAATGTATCGTAGTATCCCTTGAAATAGATTACCACTATTATAAGTGGCAGTACATATGACATGTACTTTCTGAGATACTGCGGGAATGGCTTGCCGATACCAGTGTCTGCCTCAGCGACAAAGTTATCAAAGCCCCAGCCATTTTTTCTTGTACAGAATAGGACAAAAAGTAATGATCCGAGCGGAAGAATATTGCCTGATACGAGGAAATCTTCCAGATCCATGATATTTGTACCCTCTCCCATCGGAGTGATTCCTGAGAGCACATTGAATCCCAGAACAGCCGGCAGTGAGAGCACGGATATCCCGATCAGATTTATAATGAGTGACTTCTTCCTCTTCCATCCAAACATATCTATACTTATCGATATGATATTTTCGAACACCGCTATGACCGTGGACAGCGCCGCAAATGACATGAATATGAAAAACAGTATTCCCCACACTCTTCCGCCCGGCATGTGATTGAATACATTTGGCAGAGTCATGAACAGAAGTGAGGGGCCCTTGTCAGGGCTAATCCCATAGGCAAAACATGCCGGAAGAATGATCACACCTGCCATCAATGCAACAAATGTATCAAGGTACATAACGCTCTTCGCCTCACCGGACAATTTTCTCTCTTTGCCTATATAGCTTCCGAATATCTCCATGGATCCCATACCTACACTGAGTGTAAAGAATGCCTGGGTCATGGCGTCAAATAATACATTACCCCAGCCTCTGGCATTTGCACGCTCGATACTTGGAACAAGATAGAACTTAAGCCCTTCTTCGTTGCCCGAGAGCATGAGCGAATTCACTGCCATGACTATCATCAGAACTATAAGTGCAAGCATCATGATCTTTGTCACCCTCTCCACTCCGTTCTGAAGTCCCAGCGAACATATACCTATGCAGCACACGATGACTGCAAGTGTGATCGCAACCATAAGTCCCGGCGATGCGAGCATGCCTGAAAATTTGTCTTCTATTACATTTACCGACTGCCCATGAAGCTGTCCTGAACCCATGACGTACACATAGTATACCATCCAGCCCGCTACCATAGTATAGAACATCATCAACAGATAGTTGCCGGCATAGGCATACCAGCTGAATTTATGCCAGTTGCCGCCCTTCGGCGCAAGCTCCTTAAGTGCTGAACCAACGCTCTTGCCACTTCCTCTGCCTATCGCAAACTCACAGGTAAGGATAGGATATCCCAGAAGCAGCAGACACAGCAGATATATCACGATAAATATCGCTCCACCATTCTGCCCGCATATATACGGGAATTTCCATACATTTCCAAGACCTATGGCACATCCCGCCGACACAAGGATGAACCCAAGTCTGGAGGCGAACTTTTCTCTGTCGCCGCTGTTATTATCTTTACTCATACACTTTTCCTTTCACAGATATCAGTATTATTTGCGTCAGATGTTTACTTCAAGCTGTTACATTCTGCATTGTTTTTTCATTTATGCTGACACATACCTTGTGATTGTAACATATATCATTGCATTTGTGTGTTTAAACTTTTGCAGTTTAAAGCAAATTTTATCCCATATTTGAACCAGATAAAATACAGATATTTTTATGTTTGCTGTGCGTTTTCAACGAGTATATTTTCCTGCAAAATAAATCTATTAATTTACATATAAATGATTACATTTTTCCATATTATATTTTATTATAATGAGTAGAATGTTCTTAATACTATTAAGACCGTTCTCCGTATTCTGAGGCAGATTTCTGTGTGGGATTGCAGTACCTTACCTTATTTCATAAGTTTTCGCTGAGAACTTGTGATATACCTTATAAACCACCAGCGCATAGCTGCAAGTGCGCTGCTCGCATTATGGAGGAATAAATAGTAACACATGCGCCGCGCGAAGTGCATTTATATGCGCATGCTACATTTTTTAAGGAGGACATTTATTATGGCTACATGGCTTAAAGATGCAATTTTTTATGAGATATACCCACAGAGCTTCTACGATACCAACGGTGACGGAATCGGTGATTTCAACGGAATCACTGCAAAGCTTGACTATATCAAGTCTCTTGGATGCAACGCTATCTGGATGAATCCTTGCTTTGATTCACCATTTTCCGATGCAGGCTACGATGTAAGGGATTACAAGAAGGTTGCCGAGAGATACGGCACCATGGATGATATCAAGAACCTCTTCGCCGAGGCTCACAAGAGGGACATGCATATTCTTCTCGACCTGGTTCCAGGCCACACATCTGAGGAGCATGCATGGTTTACCGAGAGCAAGAAGACTGAGGCAAATGAGTACACAGACAGATATATGTGGACTGACGGATGGCTCTGCGGCGGTGCAGGTCTCAACTACATCGCAGGTGAGACACCTCGAAATGCAGCCTACATCGTCAATTTCTTCAAATGCCAGCCGGCTCTCAACTACGGTGTTCTGAACCCAACCGAGAGATGGCACAAGAGCATGTACGATCCTGCATGTATAGCAACAAGAGAAGCTATGAAGGACGTGTGCCGTTTCTGGCTTGATGCCGGATGTGACGGATTCCGTGTTGATATGGCTGACTCACTTGTAAAACACGACGATGCGAACAAGAGTGGAACTGTCGCTGTATGGCAGGATATTCTCGGTGACATTCACGCCGAATACCCAGAATCAGCATTTGTATCAGAGTGGGGAAAGGCTGAGCAGTCCATCAAGGCAGGTTTCGATATGGACTTCTATCTTGACTGGATGGGCAACGGATATAACTCTCTGGTAAGAGATTACGAAGCTCACCTGAATGCATTTGCATCTCTTCCGGAGAAGCTCGATGACAGCGTGGCAAACAACAGCTTCTTCAAGGCTGACAGCAAGGGAACATGTGACCACTTCATTGATGAATACATGGGAAGATATGAGCAGATAAAGGACAAGGGCGCCATCGCCCTCATCACAGGAAACCACGACACTACACGTATCAGCTACGGACTCTCTGAGGATGAGTTAAAGCTTGCCTACGCATTCTTCCTGACCATGCCAGGCAATCCATTCATCTACTACGGTGATGAGATCGCCATGAGATTCAGAAGCATGGCAAGCAAGGAGGGCGGTTTCACAAGAACAGGTTCAAGAACTCCTATGCAGTGGAACTCAGGTGAGAACATGGGATTCTCAACAGCGCCTGCCGACAAGCTCTATCTACCGGTTGATCCTGCAGAAAATGCTGCAAATGTTGAAGCTGCTGAAGCGGATCAGAACTCACTTCTCAACACAGTTAAATCGCTCACCGAGCTCAGACACTCACAGGCTGATCTTCTTGACAAGAGCAATCTTGAGATCATCAGCAGAAAGCCTATGGTATACAAAAGAGGAAACCTGATCCTTGCAGTGAATCCTAAGAATACTGCCACTCAGTCAAGAAAACTTGCCGAGTTGACAGATGATTCAAAGGTTATATATTCTATAGCAGTAAATGGCACACAGCCAAGCGCTGCTGATGGAGTTATCACTCTTCCGGCACAGAGCTTTGTTGTGATAAACTGCTAATTTGGAGCAATATATAAAAACTCAATAACCATATAAAAAGGTCATTACATAATATGGCAATCATACACAACGGAGATTTCATTTTCCATGTGGGTTGCTCATATTATGCGATGGCCTCTTTTTAATGTTGCCCAGGACTTTTCCCCACTTTCCATCTATACCC